>RFWA01000295.1 GCA_009922295.1 Betaproteobacteria bacterium | reverse complement strand
GGGCCTGGCGTGGCCATGTCGGTGATGGGCACCTGCAACCACCGCAGCTTGGTGCTGGCGATGGCCTGGGCAAAGTCCGGCACGCCCAGGCGGTCAAACTCGTGCGGCTCAACCAGGCTCAGCACAGCGCTGGCACCCCAGACCTGGATGGCCTGCAAGTCGTCTTCGAGCACCCGCGCCCATTGCCGGCCACCACCATCCACGCCACTCCGCCCGGGGCAATGGCTCATGCCCAGCAGGGCGCCACTGGGCAGGGTGACCGCATTGATCAGCAGTGGGCCGGTGCATGCGGGGTTACTCACGGGCTGCCCGACTTGGCAACAGTCGGATGGATCTGATGTGGGTGATGCGTGGCATGGCCTAAAGCATACCGGACCCACCTGCCGACCATGATTGACTTGCGCCAGATCACCTACCCAAGGCCATTTTTGCCCAATCATGCTAAGCTGTTCAACTTTGTAATCGACACACTTCACACGGAGCGTCCTATGCCCAGCCTGTTGCCCAACATCGATCCTGATGGCCTTCTTGAGTTTTCGGTGGTCTACACCGACCGTGCCTTGAACCATATGTCACAGCGCTTTCAGGGCGTAATGACCGATATTTCGAGCATGCTCAAAGAGGTGTACCACGCCAAGTCGGCGGTGCTGGTGCCCGGCAGCGGTACCTTTGGCATGGAAGCCGTGGCCCGTCAGTTCGCCACGGGCAAGAAGGCGCTGGTCATTCGCAACGGCTGGTTCAGCTACCGCTGGACCCAGATTTTTGACATGGGCCACATCCCCGCCTCATCCACTGTGCTCAAGGCGCGCCGGGTTTCCACCGACAGCCAGTCGGCCTGGATTCCCTGCCCGGTGGACGAGGTGGTCAACACCATTCGTACTCAGCGCCCCGACGTGGTGTTTGCACCCCATGTGGAAACCTCAGCCGGCATGATCTTGCCCGACGACTACCTGAAGACCGTGTCCAATGCCGTGCACGAGGTGGGCGGGTTGATGGTGCTCGATTGCATTGCCTCTGGCGCCATTTGGGTGGATATGGTCGCCACGGGTGTGGATGTGCTGGTCAGCGCACCGCAAAAGGGCTGGAGCGGCTCACCCTGCTGCGCCATGGTGATGCTCAGCGAGCGCGCGCGCGCTGCCATCGACGGCACCAGCAGCACCAGCTTTGCCTGTGACCTGAAAAAATGGTTGCAGGTCATGGAAACTTATGAAAAAGGTGGCCACACCTACCACACCACCATGCCGACCGACGCCCTGGTGCGCCTGCGCGAGGTGATGCAGGAGACCCGAGCCTACGGGTTTGATCGGGTCTGCGCGGAGCAGCGTGAACTGGGCGAGCAGGTGCGGGCTTTGTTTGAGAGCCGTGGCATCGTCAGCGTGGCGGCGGACGGTTTCAAGGCCCCGGGCGTGGTGGTCAGCTACACCCGCGATGCCGACATCCAAAACAGTAAGAAGTTTTTGGCGCTGGGTTTGCAGACAGCGGCCGGGGTGCCACTGCAATGTGACGAACCGGCCGACTTCATGACCTTCCGGGTCGGCCTCTTCGGCCTGGAAAAACTCCATAACGTGGAACGCAGCGTGGACCAACTCGCCGCAGCCCTCGACCTCATCGGCCTGACCGAGCCGGTGGCACTGGCGGCCTGAGGCCTGAGCGGGTGTTGGCCTGGCCACCTGGCCAGGTAGGCTACGCTGCCTGAGTGCTATTTTATTAGTAGCATAAAACCCAGTAACGACGGGGCCTGGGAGCCAAAATGACCCAAAATCTTTTTGAATCAGTGACCATCGTCGGGGCGGGGGCCATTGGTGGTTGGCTGGGCGCGCGGCTGGCTGCGCAGGGAGTACGGGTTAGTCTGCTGGCCCGTGGCGCCACGTTGGCTGCGCTGCAGCAGAACGGGTTGTGTCTGCGTTCAGGCGAGGCTGAGCAGCGTTACCAGTTAGCGGCCACCTCCGATGCCGCAACCCTGGGCGTGCAGGATTTGGTGGTGCTGGCGGTCAAGGCACCCGCTTTGCCGGACATCGCGCGAAGCATTGGCCCGCTGCTGGGACCCAACACAGTGGTGCTGACTGCCATGAATGGCGTTCCCTGGTGGTTTTTTCAGGGTTTTGGTGGCAATCTGGCGGGCACCCGGCTGCAGGCGGTGGACCCCCAAGGCGAACTGGCCGCCGCTATTGCGCCGGCGCGGGTGCTGGGCTGTGTGGTGCATGCCAGCTGTTCCACTGACGCGCCCGGTGTGGTGCGGCACCATTTTGGGCAGGGGCTGATCGTCGGCGAGCCGGCCGGCGGCGCGTCAGCCCGGGTCAATGCGCTGGCTGCCATGCTGTCGACCGCTGGCTTTGACACCACCGTGTCGCCGCAGATTCAGCGCGACGTCTGGTACAAGCTGTGGGGCAATATGACGGTCAACCCGATCAGTGCCCTGACCGGCGCCACCACCGACCTGATCCTTGACGACCCGCTGGTGCGCGGCTTTGTCTCGGGGGTGATGCTGGAGGCGCGCGAAATTGGTGCGCGCATCGGGATTCCAATCAGCCAACAGCCCGAGGACCGCCATGCGGTGACGCGCAAGCTCGGCGCTTTCAAGACCTCGATGCTGCAGGACTTGGAGGCCCGCAAACCTGTTGAGCTTGATGCGCTGGTGACCGTGGTGCAAGAGCTCGGCCAGCTGACCGGCGTGGCCACGCCACTGACCGATGTGCTTTTGGGGCTAGCCCGGCTCCAGGCGCGGGTGCGCGGCCTCTACTGAGCCCGGGTGGTCCAGGTCGGGGCGGCGCCAGGGGTCGATGTGCGTCATGAGGTTCAGCACCCGATGCCGCTGCAGTACCCGGTTCCTTGCAGTCACAGCGATGTCGTGGCCGGCTTCGACAGTGATCGTGGCGTCCACCTCCAGGTGGGCGTCCACCAGAATCATGTCGCCCATCTTGCGGGTGCGCACGTCGTGCACGGCGCTCACGCCCGGCGTTTCGACCAGGGTTTGCCGAATGGCGGCCACTTCCTGGTCGTCAACCGCCCGGTCCATCAGGTCATGCAGCGCGTCCCAGCCGAATTCCCAGCCCATTTTGCCGACCATGAAGCCCACGATCAGGGCTGCAATCGGGTCCAGGATGGGGTAGCCGGCCAAGTTGCCAATGATGCCGATGCCGACCACCAGCGACGAGGCGGCGTCTGAGCGGGCGTGCCAGGCGTTGGCCACCAGCATGCTCGATTTGATCCGCTTGGCCGTCCGCAGCATGTAGCGAAACAGCAGTTCCTTGGCAACCAGCGCACTGCCGGCGACCCAAAGCGCGGCCACATGCACGGTGGCCACGGTTTCGGGCGACTCGAGCTTGCGCATGGCGGCCCACAGCATGCCCACGCCCACGGCCAGCAGCATCACGCCCAGCACCAGCGATGGTCTCGTAGCGTTGGTGGCCATAGGGGTGGTCGGTGTCGGCGTCCTTTTGACTGTGGCGGCCAGCCAACAACACGACAAAGTCGGCCACCAGGTCCGACAGCGAATGCAGGCCGTCGGCCACCAGACCCTGCGACTTGGCCATGATGCCGACCGTGACCTGAACGGCGGTCAATACCAGATTCACCCCCACGCTGACCCAGGTGCTGCGCATCCCTGCTGCAGCGCGCTCGGCCGGGCTGTGCTCGCTGTCTTCAGGGTCGTCAGCCCATTCGGTTGATTTCATGTGTTTAGTGGAGAGTGCATGAAGGCAGGCGCGTTTAGTCAGCCAGGCTGGGCACGCGAGGTGCCAGCGCGCACATCAGTTCATAGCCCAGCGTGCCGGCGTGGCGAGCGACCTCGTCAATGTCAAGCACAGCGCCCTGGCTGCTGCGGC
>RFWA01000294.1 GCA_009922295.1 Betaproteobacteria bacterium | reverse complement strand
AGGCCCGCCTGTTAAACGCGCTGTGGCCTCTCGTACGACCTGGCGGCCGTCTGTTGTACAGCACCTGCTCCGTGTTCCGCGCCGAAGGCGAAAATCAGATCCAAACGTTTCTTGCGTACAACACCGAGGCGCTATTGCTGCCATCGCCCGGGCATTTGCTGCCTTTTTCATCACTCAAACCCGGGGTAGTCCTAGACAATCCAGTCGGTGAGCATGACGGTTTTTATTACGCATTGCTGCAAAAGCGCCCGCGTTGAGTGCCTAGGGTACTTGCTGTGCGCTTTTCTGGCCTGGGGCTGCCCGAGACTTGCCATGGCGCAAGCCGCGGGTGCAGAGCTGTCCCAATTGCAGATAGAACGGGCCGGTGATGCGGTTTTGTTGTCAGCCACAACTCGCTTCGACCTGCCGCCTGCAGTTGAGGATGCTCTTCTCAAGGGTATCCCGATCATTTTTGTGGCCGAAGTCGAGCTGGCCCGTGAACGCTGGTATTGGACCAACAAGAAGGTGGCAAGTGCAGAGCGTCACATGCGGTTGGCATTTCAGCCTTTGACGCGTCGCTGGCGCCTGAACATAGCCTCAGGCCCGATTGCCATGAGCGGTATTGGCATGGCCTTGACACAAAATTTTGACGCCCTGGCCGAAGCAATGGCCGCTGTTCAGCGCATTTCACGTTGGAAAATCGCCGACGCTTCCGAACTGGAATTGAGTCAACGGCACCTATTACAGTTTCGTTTCCGGCTGGATGTGACGCAACTGCCTCGGCCTTTGCAAATAGGCACGATGGGTGACACTGATTGGGATCTTACGGTCAGCGCAACGCGCCCGTTCCAGTTGGAGCCGGGCCGGTGAGCCAGGTCAACCCGGCCGCCACCACTGGCAGCAGGTCTTCCCTGCGTAACTCACGCACCCTGCGCTGGACCGTTGGCGCTGGTCTGGCCGTCATGGTGGCGGTGGGCCTGGTTCTGCTGTTTCTGTTGACGCAGGCTACGACCAACCGCGACATGTACGAGCGCAACTACACAAGTCTTTTTGTGCTGAATGTGGTCGTGGCTGCATTACTGCTTCTGGTCATTCTTTGGATCGCTTATCGCCTGTTTGCGCGCCTGCGGCAACGCCGGTTTGGTAGTCGCTTGTTGGTTAAGCTTGCGGCTATTTTTGCACTGGCCGGTTTTGCGCCGGGTCTGCTCATCTACGTGGTTTCCTACCAGTTCGTTGCCCGTTCGATCGAAAGTTGGTTTGACGTTGAGGTAGAGGGAGCCTTGGAGGCCGGTTTGAACCTGGGGCGCGTCACACTGGAAACACTGTCCAATGACCTGGCAGGCAAGGCTCGCGCCGCTGCCACCTCGCTGGCCGACACGCCTGACGTTAGCGTTGCCTTGCGGCTGGAACGAACCCGTGAACAGCTTGGTGCCAACGATCTGCTGTTGTGGGGAGCGTCTGGCCAGTTGATCGCGGCAGCGGGGCAATCCCGCTACCAGTTGAGTCCAGAAAAACCCAGTCCGCAGCAGTTTCGCAATGCCCGTAGCCAACGCTCGGTCACCTGGACCGAGGGGCTGGACGACGTTGTCCCGGGTGTGGCGCCTGGCGCGAGGCTGAAGGCTTTGGTGCTGTTGTCGGGCACCACAGTGGGTACGCTGGCAGAGCAGCGCTATCTGTTGGTGACTCAGGCGCTGCCGCCGCCACTGGTGGCCAATGCGCTGGCCGTGACCAAAGCCAACCGTGAGTATCAAGAGCGTGCACTGGCACGCGAAGGCCTCAAGCGCATGTACATCGGTACTTTGACGCTGACCCTGTTTCTGGCAGTCTTTGGCGCTGTTTTGTTGGCAGTGGTGCTCGGCAATCAGATCGCACGTCCCCTGCTGCTGCTGGCCGATGGTGTGCGCCAGGTGGCCGCAGGTGATTTGACCCCCAAAATGTCGCTGCAAGGCAGTGATGAACTCGATGGATTGACCCGCTCGTTCGCCCAAATGACGCAACAGTTGGCAGACGCTCGCTTAGCCGTTGAATCCAGTATGGGGCAGTTGGACGCCTCAAGAGCCAATTTGCAGACCATTCTGGACAATTTAACAGCTGGCGTTGTAGTGCTCGATGTTCAAGGCCGCATTGTTTCATCAAACCCGGGCGCGACCCGCATTTTGCGAGTGCCGCTGGCTGCTCACGTGGGCAAGCGCCTTTCTGAGATGGAGGGTTTGACAAGCTTCGCGACCCATGTGCAGGCGCAATTCGAGTCATTTCTGGGCGCTCAATCCCAGCACGGTTTGGACCATTGGCAGCATTCATTTGAGCTGGGTGGCACGACCATGGGCCAGGCCGGGCGCCAGGGCGAAGACACCCTGACTCTGGTCGCTCGGGGCGCTGAGCTGCCGGGCTCGGCGCGCCTGCTGGTTTTTGACGATATTTCCGAGATTGTGTCAGCGCAGAGGTCTCAGGCCTGGGGCGAGGTGGCTCGTCGCCTGGCCCATGAAATCAAGAATCCCTTGACCCCGATCCAGTTGTCCGCCGAGCGGCTGGAGCTCCGTCAAGACCATCGTCGATCAGGTCGACGCCATGAAGCGGCTGGTGAATGAGTTCCGTGACTACGCGCGCTTGCCTGCTGCCGAGCTCAAGCCGGTTGACCTGAATGGCCTGGTGTCAGACGTGCTGCACCTGTATGCCAATGAGGTGACCGCAGTGCCGATCCAGGCCCAACTGGACCCTGCTTGCCTCCCAGTCCTGGGCGATCCACAGCAGCTCCGGCAAGTGCTGCATAACCTGTTACAAAATGCAATGGATGCCACAGAGTCTGCAGGGCACCAGAGTGCAGAACACAGTGTTAGGGTCAAAACACAGTGGCTTGAGCCTACTGCCAGAGTACGGCTAAGCGTACTCGACAGTGGCACGGGGTTCCCCGAGGCCATCCTCAAGCGGGCATTCGAACCCTATGTGACCACCAAGTCCAAGGGTACTGGGCTGGGCTTGGCTGTCGTGAAAAAAATTGCTGACGAGCACCGCACACGAGTCGACATCGTTAACCGCGTGCTTGACGGCAAGACCATCGGCGCGCAAGTGTCGTTATCATTCGCCACGGTTATCGAAGAATCGGTCTACCCGGGCACAACCCAAGGAACGCTCTAAAACATGGCAAACATACTGGTGGTTGACGACGAGCTCGGCATCCGCGACCTGTTGTCGGAAATTCTGAACGACGAAGGGCACCAGGTGGAGGTGGCAGAAAATGCGGCTCAAGCCCGCGCAGCCCGCCTGCGTGACCGGCCAGATCTGGTTTTGCTCGACATCTGGATGCCCGACACCGACGGTGTCACACTGCTTAAAGAGTGGTCGTCCAGTGGCGCCTTGACCATGCCCGTGATCATGATGAGCGGACACGCCACGATTGACACCGCCGTGGAAGCCACCAAGATCGGCGCCTCAGCCTTTCTGGAAAAACCCATTACCCTGCAAAAGCTGCTCAAAGCGGTGGAGCAAGGGCTCTCACGGGGTGGTTCGGTCAAGCTTGGTCAAGCTACACCGGCCCCCGCCGGCAAGCCGATCAGTGATGTGGCCGCGCCCACATTTGCCGCAAGCCCCGTTGTTCAAGCAGACCCCGCAGCCCAATGCCAGCAAACCTTCATGCTCGACAAACCCCTGCGCGATGCGCGGGATGAGTTCGAGAAAGCGTATTTTGAGTACCACCTGGCCCGTGAAAACGGGTCCATGACCCGCGTGGCTGAAAAAACCGGTTTAGAGCGCACCCACCTGTATCGCAAGCTCAAGCAACTTGGGGTGGATTTGACCAAAGGCAGGCGCTCTTCACTCTGAGTTGAGCCAAGCTTGCTGCTACAATGTTTCTCCTTGGCCCGGTAGCTCAGTCGGTAGAGCAG
>RFWA01000293.1 GCA_009922295.1 Betaproteobacteria bacterium | reverse complement strand
CCACATCAGACAGGGCCGCAAAGTCGTCCCAGTCGATCACGATGCCGGCAGAGCGGGCAACCGCCACCCAGTGGATCAGGTGGTTGGTGGAGCCGCCCGTGGCCAGCAGGGCCACCATGGCGTTCACTATGCAGCATTCATCCACCAGCACCCCGATAGCTGGAACCGGATGGGCGGCGCCCGCGCCCTGCCGGCCAAGTACGGTCCGCACAGCTTCCATCGTCAAGGCTTCGCGCAGGCCCTCCCCAGGGTTGATGAAGGCGGTGCCAGGCACGTGCAGGCCCATGGCTTCGAGCAGCATCTGGTTGCTGTTGGCCGTGCCATAAAAGGTGCAGGTGCCGGGGCCGTGGTAGGCGGCCGATTCGGCCTGGAGCAGCTCGGCGCGGCCCACCAGGCCCTGTGCCGCTTGTTCCCGCACCTTGGACTTGGCGTTGTTGGACAGGCCCGAGGTCATGGGGCCAGCCGGTACAAACACCGTGGGCAGGTGGCCAAAATGCAGGGCGCCGATCAGCAGACCAGGTACGATCTTGTCGCACACGCCCAGCATCAGCGCACCGTCAAACACGTCATGGCTGAGCGCTACGGCGGTGGCCATGGCTATCACATCACGGCTGAACAGGCTCAGCTCCATGCCAGGCGTGCCCTGCGTCACCCCGTCGCACATCGCCGGCACGCCGCCAGCCACCTGCGCAGTAGCGCCCAGGCGGCGGGCCTCGGCCTTGATCAGGTCCGGGTAATGCTGCAGCGGCGCATGGGCTGAGAGCATGTCATTAAAGGCCGTGACGATGCCGATGTTGGGCGCCCGCTCGGCCACCACGCGCAGCTTGTCGTTGGCAGGCAATGCGGCAAAGGCGTGCGCCACGTTGGCGCAGCCCAGGCGTTCGGCGCCGGGCCGACGCTGCCCGGCTTGGGCAACACGCTGCAGGTAGGTGCTGCGCGAGTCCCGACTGCGCTCGCGGATACGGGCAGTCACAGACTCAACGATCGAATTAAGTTTCATGATTTTTGGTAACAAAATTACACGCGTATCGTACGTCTGAATGTCTGGCTTTGGCCGGCAATAGTTACCAGCCGGTTACCAAACACGGCGCGGCTGCCAGCCCGAGCCACCTGAGGTTACCCCAAGGGACAAACCTACAATGGCCTGGTGACTGCCCATCGGGCTACTTGCTAGATCTGGAACCGACCATGTCCGTCATCAAAGCCGCCCTTGGCCGCGCCTTCACCCAAACGCTGACCAACCCTGCCTGGCAGCGGCTGCGCCGAGGTGGCCACGCCTTCAAGCGCCAGTTGCTGCGACAGACACCCGTGGTGCATTACTTTCACCAGATCGACGACCCCTACAGCCACCTGACGGCACTGCATTTGCAAGCTTTTCAAGCCAGGTACCAAGTGCAGCTGGTGCCGCACCTGGTGCCCGCACCCGACGCCTCTGCTGCGCCTGAGCAACAAAAGTTGCGAGACTGGTCTCGTCTGGATGCCGACCGCTTGGCACGAAGCCTAGGCCTGATGACGCCGGATTTCTCGCAGCAACCCAGCGCGCCTGCTGTGGCGGCTGCGCAGTCGGCCGCCGTCAAGCTGCTGTCGCAACCAGCATGGGCTGCTGAACTGGTCCAACTCAGCGGTGCGCTCTGGAACGGCGAGACCAATACCCAACCTGAGCAAGGGTCAGCCGAGGCCAGCTTGGCAGCCCGCGAAGCGCTGGCGAGCGGCGCCGCCCTGCGCCAGCGATGGGGGCATTACCTGGGTGCCACTTTTTACTTTGAGGGCGAGTGGTACTGGGGCGTGGACCGCCTGCACTACCTGGAGCAACGCCTGAGCGAGGCCGGACTGGCCCGCTCTGCCACGCCCGAAGCGCCGCTGGTCCCCGCTCAGAAGCTGCAGTTTTGGCCGGCACAGGCAGCTGCGACGCGAAGACCGGTGATCCACTTTTACTGCTCGTTTCGCAGCCCGTACACCTATCTGGCCGCCGCCCAGGTGCGCCGACTGGCTGAGCACTACGGGGCCGAGCTTCGTTTGCGGTTTGTCTTGCCCATGGTGATGCGTGGCCTGCCGGTGCCGCTGGCCAAACGCTTGTACATTCTGCACGACAACAAGCGCGAGGCCAGCCGCCTGGGCCTGCCCTTTGGTTGTGTGGTGGACCCGGTGGGCGAGCCCACTGAGCGCGGCCTGGCGCTGCTGCACCGGGCCATGGCCCTGGGCAGGGGCCCGGCGCTGACCGAATCTTTTCTGCAAGGGGTGTTTGCAGACGGCATCGATGCCGGCAGCGACGCCGGCCTGTTGCTGATTGCCAAGCGGGCGGGCTTGAGCGCGGCCGACGTGGCTGCGGCCCTGGCCGACAGTGGCTGGCGGCCTGAGGCCGAAGCCAACCGCGCCGATCTGTTTGCCCATGGGCTCTGGGGCGTGCCCTCGTTTCGGCTTGACGAACGGGCCGCGATCTGGGGGCAAGACCGGCTATGGATGCTGGAGCAGGACCTGATACGGGCGCTGCAGCAGGCAACGCCGGTGGCGGGCGACAGGCTTTAGACGCCCAGCATGCGCGCCAGGCGCACCATCAGGCCCTGTGCCCAGGGCGCCACGTAGCGCAGCCTGGGCCGGCGGGCCTCGGCGGCCTTGACGATCTGGGCCACGATGCTGCGGGTGTCGCGAGCCTCCAGAAAGGCAAAAGTGCGCTGCTCCTTGCGTCGCATTTGCGCGGCCTGGGCCTGAAAGTAAGAAGACTCGTTCATCCAGGCGTATTTGCTGTCGGTCATGGCTTGGTTGAAGCCGGTGTGGATGGCGCCGGGCTCGATCAGGGCCACATGCACGTTTTTACCCAATTGGTCCAGCTCGGCGCGCAGGCCCGCGCCGGCGGCCGACAAGGCAAATTTGGTCATTGAATAGGGCATGAGGAAGGGCATGGGGAGCCGGCCGGCGATGGAGCTGACCAGCAGCACGGTGCCGCTCTCGCGCTCGATCATCCCTCTCAGGGCGACCTGGGTCAGCGCCAGGGTGGCAAACAGGTTGACCTCAAACACGCGCCGCACCCGGTCCAGATCAACCTCGGCCAGAGAGCCGGATTCGCCAATGCCAGCATTGTTAATGAGCACATCCAACTTGAGCGGCAGCAGAAGCGCCCGGTCCGCAGGGTTGGTGATGTCGAGCTTGAACACCTGCAGGGCTTGACCGCGCGCTTGGGCATCGGCGCGCAAGGCATCGGCCTGCGCCTCATCGAAGGTGGTGGCAATGACCTCGTGGCCGCGTGCGGCCAGCGCAAAGGCGGCGTCGCGGCCGATGCCGGTGCCGGCGCCGGTGATGAGGATGGTTTTTTTCATCGCTTATGCCCTGTTCGTACCTGAGCGGACCAGCTTACTGCACAAACACCCGCGCCAACTTGCCCATGGAACACCAATACAGGTCGCGGCCCCAACCAACACTGGGGAACACGACGCCCTGGGTGAGCCCACCCACCCGCACACGACCGCGCTCATCACCAGTTTCGATGTCGAGCACCACCACCTCCTCGCCCAAGCGCCGGTAGTCGTTGGTGACCAGTTCGCCGGTGGCTGGGTAGAGCAGCATGTGGCTGGCGCAACCCAGAGCGGCCTTGTGCCACAGCGGCTGCAAGTTGCGCAGGTCCGGGTCAAAGCGCCAGGCCTGCATTTGGCGGTTGGCCGAGTCGTAGCCCACCACGATCTGTCGCTGCAAGTCCACCAGTGGCGGGTTGGTGATGCTGCCACCCGGGGCGCCACACACGTCCAGCGCCTGATGGTCGGCCGCATCGTTAAGGGAGACACGCAGAAGGCGGTTGGCGGTCGGGCTGACGCCGGCGCCGACCATGCGAAACAAGTAGCGGTGGCGGCCGTTGTCCATGAACCAGGCG
>RFWA01000292.1 GCA_009922295.1 Betaproteobacteria bacterium | reverse complement strand
CTGACCCAACTGCGCTGGAACCCCTGACCCATGAAACACCTGGTCCTGCTTGGCGCCGGCCACGCCCATGTGCAAGTGCTCAAACGCTACAACGAGCTCATTCGCCATGGCGCGCTGCCGCCCAAGATCACCCTGATCACGCCGCACCCGCGCCAGCTGTACTCTGGCATGGTGCCCGGCTATGTGGCCGGCCATTACGCACTGGAACAATGCGTGATTGCGCTGGAGCCGCTGCTGGCCGGCTCGTCAATCCGCTGGCTGCAGGACAGCGTGGCAGCGCTGGACGCCGCGAATAACCGGGTCACGCTTGACGACGGCAGCGTACTTGACTTCGACTGGCTCTCGGTCAACACCGGCGCCGTGCAAGACCGGCAACGCCTGGAGTTGCTCATGCCCGGCGTGCGCGAGCATGGCTTGTTTGTACGTCCGATTGAAGCCTTTGGCACCCTGTGGCCGCGCGTGGTCGCACTGGCACAAAGCCAGGCGCTGCGACTGGCGGTGGTCGGCGGCGGCGCGGCTGGCATCGAGCTGGCCATGGCGGTGCGCCACCGCCTGCCTGGCGCTGCTGTCACGCTACTGACCGGTGGCGCCCTGGCCGCCAACTACCCGGCAGCCGCACAAGCCCGGGTCATGGAGGCTCTCAAAAACCGCCAGATCACCGTGTTGCCGGATTCCGCCAGCCGCTTTACAGAAGGCGAGGTGATGCTGGCCAGCGGCGCCCGTCTGGTCTGCGACGTGCCGTTGATTGCCACCGGCGCGCAAGCCCCGGGCTGGCTGCAGAGCAGTGGACTGGCGCTGGATGCGCAGGGCTTTGTCGCGGTGGACGCCTGCCTGCGCTCCACCAGCCACCCCCATGTGTTTGCCGCCGGTGACGTCAGCAGCCGGGTCGACCGCCCCATCGCCCGCAGCGGTGTCTACGCCGTGCGCGCTGGTGCCGCACTGGCCAACAACCTGAATGCAGCCCTGTCAGGCCAAGCCCTCAAGGCCCACCAACCACCTGTGCACACCCTGAACCTGCTGTCATGCGGCGACCGTCAGGCCGTCGCCAGCTGGGGCCCCTTCTCCGCACAGGGCCGCTGGGTCTGGTGGCTCAAAGACCGCATCGACCGCGGCTTCATTCGCCGCTACCAGCTACCCGACCACCAGGGCTGACCGTCCCGCGTGACCGTCACTTGCAGACGGGTCTGCTCGGCCGTGGACACCGTGCGTGCCACCAGCTCGGTGCATCCAGCGGCCTGCACAAAACGCACTGTGGTGGTGGATTGCATGGCGGCCAGGTCCGGACGCGCCGCGCTGACCGCCGCGCCATAGGCGTGGTCGATCACCAGCTCGCTGGCCCCGTCAATCCGGATGCGCTCGTGACGGGTCGCCTGCAGCTGCACCGTGTCGGTCATCAGCTCGCGGCTTGTGTTCCAGCTCTGCGCACCGCCCAGGTCGTTGGCAGAGGCCAGCGCACTGGCCTGCAGTGGGCCCCATTGAGGCGCAGCATCGCCGCTCGCCACATCCACCGCCTGCACCGGCAAACTCAAGGCAGTCTGCGCCCCATGGAACAGACGCAAGCTGGCCGGCACAGGCGTAGGCCAGACCCGCGGAAAATCGGCACAGGCCACCGACAGCCGCAGCCGCTCGCCCGCCTCAAGCCGGTAGGCCGTGGTGCGCAAGGGCAAGGGCAACGTGATCTGCTCACCCGCCACGGCCACCCCGTCAAGCTTGAGCCAGCCGGTGGTGATCAGGGTGGATGCGCCGTTGTCAGCCACCGCAGAGAGCTTGAGGACCAAGTTCAGTGGCAGCGCACTGGCCATCAGGGTCAGACGGGCCGCCGGCGCACCCATAATCTGCAGCGGCTGGGTCAGCGGCGCAGTGGTGAAGCACAGCGAGCGAGCGTCGTCGGCCGAGTGATCACGCGGCAAGCTCGGGTCCAGCGCGGTGGTCCAGGGGTCCCAGGCCAGCGAGTGCATGCCCACCGTCGGGTCGTAGGCGTAATCGGTCTGGGCAGACTTCGGCACCTGTGGGCTTAGGGCGCCAGCGTCGCCCGGGTACCACGTCTGGAGGCTTGTGCCGGCCGGCGGCCAGGCAGCCTCGGCACGCCAATGACCACGCTTTCCCTGCACGTAAAGATTGACGGCAGGCGCCTGCACCGAGCCATGAAGCCCGCCACTGCCCACGCCTTTGAGCCAGTGGTCGAACCATAGCTGCATCTCCCACAGTCCCGCTGAGGGCGCCTCTTTGGCGGTGTCAGGAAACTCATGTTTCCAGGGGCCCATCATCAACTTTTTGGGCGCTCGGATGAGTGCATGGTCAAGCGGTGTGCAATCAGCGTAGAGGTCGCGCCAGCCGCAGATGTTGAAGGTGGGACACTCAATGCGCGTCACATCGACGCGGCGTGAACGCCAGAAATCGTCGTCATCGGGATGAGCCGTAAACGCCTCCAGCCAGGGCGTATTGCCGGCCAGGTGCTCGGCCCACACCTTGGCCCAGCGACCCTGCGGGTCCTGCCACTGGGGCGGCATCAGGTTATAGGCTGCCATGCGCGGGCCCCAGTCGGCCCGCATCCAGAAACCACTGGCGGTGCCGCCCAGGCCAACCACACCGCGGTACAGGTCCGCACTGGCATGAATGGGCACGATGGCCTTCAGGTGTGGCGGGCGAGTTGCGGCAGTGGCCAGCGCCGTGATGCCGGGGTAGGACACCCCCCACATGCCCACGTTGCCGTCGCACCAGGGTTGAGCCGCGATCCATTCCACCAGGTCGTGCCCGTCCAGCGCCTCGTCGGCATGGAAGGCACCAGGACTCACGCCGCGGTGCACGCTGTCCACCGCCAGCCGACCACCCCGTCCGTCCTTGTGGTATGGGCCAAAATTAAGCAGGGCCGGCACGCGGTCAGCACCCGTCGGGCGCAAGATGTCGACCGCCAGCTGAACGCCATCGCGCATGGGCACCAGCACATTGCGTTGTTCCTGAAACACCATGGACATAAGATCTCCCGGCATGGCCGACACTGATCGGCCGTCAACAAAAAGCTCCCTCACCTGAGTATCGCAAAGCCCTGAGAACCGCAGTGGATTTGTCACAAATTTGTCTTACGAGTCGACTTCAATAGTGCTTGTTAATCAACTGTTGCCGGCCCTCAAGCCTCGCGGCGTCCGTCCTTTTGGCGGCGTCAAACCCACCACGGAGCTACCCCCATGTCAGCCACTTTCGACGACGACAACTGCAACCCCACGACAAACACCCATTTTCAGGAGGTGCTGGAACAGTCCCTGGCCAACCCGGCGCGCCGCCGCCTGCTGCGTGGCGGCTTTGGACTGGCGGCGCTGTCGGCCACCGGCATGCTGCCGACTTTTGCCCAGGCAAACACCGCCGGCGCTCCCGGCAAAGCCAGTGCTTTGGGCTTCGAGTCTTTGGACAAAAGCCTGGCCGACCAGGTGATCCTGCCGCCGGGCTACAGCTTCACAGTGCTGCACGCCGGCGGCGACCCGATCAACACCCGGGTACCCAGCTTCGGCAACCAGGGCACCGAGAAGGACGACTGGTCCGAGCGCATCGGTGACCAGCACGACGGCATGGACATCTATTACGTGGACAGCGCCGGCAAATACTCCGCCCGTGACACGGGCCGGGCCGTGCTCAGCGTCAACCACGAGAGTTCGGCCGAGTCTCACCTGCTGCACCCAACCGGCCAGACCTCCAACGGCGTCACCGGGCGCAAGTTCAGCCAGTTTGGCGACTGGGACCTGGGCAGCCGCCCCGAGCTGGAAGTGCTCAAGGAAATCAACCTGCACGGCGTCTCGATCGTGGAGCTGGTCAAATCCGGCAAGCAGTGGACCTACAAGGTGGACTCGGCGCTGAACCGCCGCATCACACCGCAGA
>RFWA01000291.1 GCA_009922295.1 Betaproteobacteria bacterium | reverse complement strand
CAAAACCCGCATCATGCAGCAGATTCTGCGCAATGACGCTCAGGTGCGTCTGCTGATCGAGCCTTGGGTGGGGGAACTGGACAAACTGCTTGGCGCCCGTATTGCCAACGAGATGCATTAAGGGGCGTGGTCAGACCTGCATGTTCATGATGTCGGTGTAAGCCTGCACCATGCGGTTGCGCACATGCAGGGTGGCCTGAAAGCCGATTTGCGCTTTCTGGATGGCTACCATGGTCTGCTCCAGGCTGACCGCAGGGTTTTCCATTTGCACCTCGCGCTGAAGCCGGGCAGAGTCGTTTTGGGCTGCGCTGACGGAGCCTAGAGCACTTGTGAGTGCGCCAGAGAAGCCACCCTCTGCAGCACCTTGCACCTGGGGGGAAGACAGGCGTGGCGCGAGTGTCGGCCGAATGCCGGCCGGCATGGTGTTGGGGGTGAGTTTGAGGTCCATGGCGCGGTGTTGCTTCGTGTGGGACGGATGCTAGCAAGCACACTGGCTCAACTTGAGTCAGAAGTAAGCGGTAAACACAGGGCTTTTCGGGCTCAAGTGCTTGGCTTCGGACGGAATAATCGCGCTCAGAGTTGGTGCGATGCCGCGCCACGATGAACCGGAAGATTCCATGGCTACCATACTGGTTTTTGTGGCCATTGGTGTGATTGGCCTGATGATGGGGCGGCAAGCCGAGTGGCGCGTGCTTTACAGCAATCTGGCCGACAAGGATGGCGGCGCCATTGTGGCGCAGCTCTCGCAAATGAACGTGCCTTACAAACACGCTGAAGGTGGCGGTGCCATTCTGGTGCCGGCCGACAAGGTCCATGACACGCGTTTGCGGCTGGCTTCTTTGGGGCTGCCCAAGGGCTCGGTGGCCGGCTTCGAGGTGATGGAGTCGAACCGCTTTGGCATGACCCAGTTCCAAGAGCGGCTCACCTTCCAGCGTGGCCTGGAGGGCGAGTTGACGCGGTCCATTCAGGCGCTGTCCTCGGTTCAAAATGCCCGAGTGCACTTGGCATTGCCTAACCAGAATGGTTTTTTCAGGGAGCAGCAAAAGCCGTCAGCCTCTGTATTGCTCAGTTTGAGCCCCGGCCGTACGCTGGACCGGTCGCAATTGGCTGGCATCATTCACCTGGTCTCATCCAGCGTGCCTGAACTCACGCCGGCGGCGGTCAGCGTGCTGGATGATTCGGGCAAGCTGTTGTCCACACCGCCAGAAGGCGCCAATGGCGTGGGTGGCGATGCGCAACAACTGCAGGTGGTGCAACAGCTGGAGCAGCTTTACAGCCGCCGTATTCTGGACATTCTGGAGCCGGTTGTGGGACGTAACAACGTCAAGGCGCAAGTGACTGCCGAGCTTGATTTCTCGCAGACCGAGTCCACCTCGGAGTCCCACAAGCCGAACCAGACGCCGGACTCATCGGTGATTCGCAGCCAGCAGGTGGTAGAAAGCAGCAACGGCAGCACCAGCACCGCAGCCGGCGTGCCGGGCGCCACCACCAACCAGCCGCCAGCCGCCAGCAGTGCCCCCATCAATGGCGCCGCACAGGCCCTGACGCCAGCTGCCGGCAACGGCGCGGCGGCCAACACCGGCAGCAAGCGTGAATCCATCACCAATTACGAGGTGGACAAGACCGTGCGAGTGGTGCGGGGCGGCACGGGCGTGGTCAAGCGCATCAGCGCGGCCGTGGTGTTGAACCACCAAAGCGCCACCGACGCTAAGGGCAAGACGATTACCACGCCGCTGACCGACCAGCAAATTGAAAAAATGACCGCTTTGGTGCGCGAGACGATTGGCTTCAACAAGGACCGAGGGGACTCGGTCAACCTCATGAACGCGCCGTTTGCCCAGGAAAAGCAGGTACTGGTAGATTTGCCGCTTTGGAAACAGCCAGAGGTACAAGACCTGGCCCGCAGCTTTGCCTGGCCCATCGGCACCCTGTTGTTTGGAGCCCTGGTGTTGCTGGGGGTGATTCGGCCCGCCATTAAGGCCTTGAGCAAGGCCACACCCCATGTCACCATGCTGACCCCTCAGCTCGACGCGCTGGAGTCTGAAGACCCCGAGCGGCCCCTGTTAGCTGCGCCGGTGACCAAGGCTCAGGTGCCAGTGCCAACAACCAGCGAGTTGGCCCTGACCAATGCCCGCAAGCTGACGCTGGATAATCCGGCGGCAGTCGCCAATATCATGAAAACCTGGATCAATGGTGAGCCTGCAGCCTGATCCTCAAGCGTGATAAGCACATGTTGAACCCACCTGACAGGTTGCAAGACGCCGCCGTTTTGATGATGTCGCTCGGCGAGGAAGAGGCGGCGGCGGTCTTTAAATACCTGTCTCCCAAAGAGGTGCAGAAGCTTGGCGAGGCTATTGCCAAGACCAAGTCCATGACGCGAGAGCGGGTGGACGATGTGGTCGACCGGTTTACGGCCATCGCCGAGGCGCAGAGCCTGATGGTGTCGGACACCGGTGACTATGTGCGCTCCGTGCTCAAGCGCGCCCTGGGCGACGACAAAGCGGCGCTGCTGATCGACCGTATTCTGCACGGCAACGACATCTCGGGCATCGAAAGCTTGAAATGGATGGACCCGGCAAGCGTTTCTGAGCTGCTTCGCAATGAGCATCCACAAATTGTGGCCGCGATTCTGGTGCACGTTGACTTTGACCAGGCAGCAGCTATTTTGAAGTTCTTTACCGAGCGCCAGCGCAATGAAGTGATGCTGCGCATCGCCACCATGGAAGGTATTCAGCCTGCCGCTCTGAAAGACCTCAACGAGGTGCTTTTCAAGGTGCTGGCCGGATCAGAAGGGGCGCGCAAGTCCTCGCTGGGTGGTGTCAAGACGGCGGCCGAGATGATCAATCAGCTGGGCACAGCGCTGGAAGGCACGGTGATTGAGTCGATCCGCATCCACGACCCGGAGCTGGCCCAGAAGATCATGGACAAAATGTTTGTCTTTGATGACCTGCTCAAGCTTGACGACAAGGCGATTCAGATGGTGCTCAAGGAGGTGGCTTCCGACGCACTGATCGTCGCACTCAAGGGAGCACCGCCAGAGCTCAAGGAAAAGATCATGTCCAACATGTCGACGCGCGCCGCAGAATCGTTCCGCGAAGACCTGGAGTCACGTGGGCCGATGCGATTGTCTGAGGTGGAGACACAGCAGAAAGAGGTGCTCAAGGTGGTGCGTCGTCTTGCCGATGAGGGATCGATTGTCATTGCTACGGGTGGTGACGAGGCCATGGTTTGAGCATGCGGAACTACACGCGCTTCATTCCTGGTGAAGAAATTGGCGCTGTTGAGCCCTGGAGTTTTGGTGCGGTGGACACCCGTGCGGTGCTTCTGGCCGCCCAGGTCAAGGTGCAACAGGCCTCCGCTGAGCGGGCGCAGGACGAAGCGCTGCGGCAAGAAGCCTTTGCCCAGGGTTTTGAGCAGGGTCGTGCCCACGCCGTGGTTGAGGCGCAGCGGCAAATGGCTGATTTTGTGACGCAGCAAGGTCAGGGTGCCGGCCAACAGATGGCGCGCCTGTTCGAGCAGGCACAGGCGCAACTGGCTTTGGCTGAACAGACATTGGCGCAAGGTGTGCTGGAAATTGCCTGTGAGCTGGCGCGACAAGTGCTGCGCAGGGAACTGGCCACGGATCCCAATTCGCTGCAACCGGTGCTTCGCGAAGCGTTGGGACTGTTGATGGCCGATGGCAAGAGCACGGTGGTGCGCCTGAATCCGTCGGACCGCGACACCCTGGCCAATGGGGCGCCCAATGAACTGGCCAGCCTGGCCTTGACCCTGGTAGCAGACCCGTCCATCACCCCAGGCGGCTGTGTGATCGAGTCCGCCGGTACGGTGGTGGATGCCACGGTGCAAAAGCGCTGGCTGCGTGCCATTGGCA
>RFWA01000030.1 GCA_009922295.1 Betaproteobacteria bacterium | reverse complement strand
CGCAATGGTGGCCTGCGGGTGTACCGGCAGAAAGTAGAGCCAATGCCAGCATGGGGCAAGGGCTTGTCCTGGCAGCGGGGGCGGGTCGTCGCGGTCCAGCGTTGCCGACAGTGCCGCCATCGGGGCTAAGCTGACATGGTCTTCCAGGGTTTCGGTCTTGCCAACCCATTGTTTGAGATCTTCGAGGTGCATGTCGACGTGGTTCCGATTAGATAAGTGTTCCACCCGGGCTGATCTTACAGGCGCAGTTGCATCAGCAGGGGTGCCATCGCGCTGGCTTCGAGGCGCAGTCTGGCTGCCAGGTCCGGGGCGGTGGCCTGGGTCAGCGCCGTTCCGGTCAGCGCCAAAGTCAGGGAGGCGATAGGCGCTTGGCCGTCTGTGAGTATGGCGACGCTCACGGCGCAGATGCCCCTGGCGACGTCGCCCAGGTTCAAGGCAAAACCGAGTTGGCGAGACCGCACCAGCATCTGGCTGACACCCGTCCATCGCGTCGTGTCCTGCTGATCGATGGTGCGTTGGTTCTCGACCTCAATGCGGGTTTGCTCGGCTGGCGGCAAAGGCAGCAACATTGCGACACCGCCTGCCGTCAGGCACAGGGGGCGTCTACCGCCCACGTCCAGCATCAGCGACGGGACCAGCCCCGCGCCATCGTGGCGTGCCAGGCAAACTGACTCCAGACCACTGCGTGTTTTCAGAAAGAGGGTGCCATTGAGCTCGGTGGCAAGCGCCGCGAGCCGGGCGTGCGCCAGCCGCCCAAGGTCAAAGTAGGGCGTCGCAGCCAGACCCAGTTCGAACGCCAGTGGGCCCAGCGTGTAGTGCTTGGAGCCGGGCACCCGGGTCGCCAGCCCGGTGTCGCACAGGCTAGTCAGCAGTCGGTGCACCGTGGCTGGATCAAGCTCTGTGTGCTTGGCCAAGTCGCTCAGTCGCCAGCCAATGCGAGCGTGGCTGGCCAAAAGCCGCAACAAACCCACCGCGCGGTGCAGTGATCGGGTGACGTCGGGTCGTGTGGGGGTCGTTTCTGGCACAAATTGCATTCTATGAAAAACCGCCTGTAAATGGGCCACCACCCGACTGCTGTCGTCGCTACGATGGTGAGGCCCAAGGACTGACTTCAGAAAGAGAGAGCACCATGCCAAACGTAGCCGCCCCCCTTCACCTTCGACTGTTCGCCGCCTTCGTGCTGGCACTGGCGGTGCCATTGCTGCAGGCGCAGACCTATCCTACGGGTCCGATCCGGGTGGTGGTGCCGTTCCCGGCTGGCTCCGGCGTAGACGGCGTCGCCCGCGCGGTAATTTCCCGCATGGCCGCCGGCCTGGGGCAGTCGATCTTGATTGACAACCGCGCCGGTGCTGGCGGCAATATTGGCACCGAGTTTGTCGCCCGCGCGCCCAAGGATGGCTATACCTTGCTGTTCAATGCGACTCAACTGGTGGGCAATCCGGGCATCAGCAACGTCAAGTACGACGCGGTGAAAGACTTTGCGCCGGTGTCGCTGGTCTCGCGTGTGTCTGCCATGCTGGTGGTGCCGACCGACTCACCAGCCCGGTCAGTGCCGGAGCTAATCGCTTTGGCGAAGGACAAGCCGGGTAGCCTCAGCTACGCCTCGGGCGGCAACGGTGGCATCGGCCACTACTCCGGCGAGTTACTCAAGTCCAATGGCGGCAACCTGGACATCGTGCATGTGCCCTACAAAAGTGCGGCCGAGCAAGTGACCTCGGTCATGACTAACCAGACTCAATTGGCGTTCCCGGCCTTGCAGATCGCATTGCCCTTGGTCAAAGCTGGCAAGTTGCGCGCCTTGGCGGTCACCGGTCAGCGGCGCAGCGCGCAGTTTCCCGACGTGCCGACGATGGCTGAGGCGATGAAGCCGGGTTTCACGCTGGATGCCTGGTATGGCCTGTTGGCGCCGACTGGCACACCCGCACCGGTGATTGCACGTTTGCGCGCGGAGCTGGTCAAGGTACTTGCCGAACTGACCTGGCGGTTCAACTCAAGGTGAGGGTCGATTGAGCCCTTTTGGCCAGACCAGGAGCCCTAGACGACGTGCCAAGCCAATTCGGTAAAGCAGTGCAAGATTCTTCTGTAACGATCCGCGCCGTGCGCACGCTGTGTTTCACGCAGCCGATGATCCCCATTCATGTGAACACCTTTGCCGGGGCACTGGCGTTGGTGTTGACCGTGGTGGAGGCCTCAGACGGTACTGAAGGTTATTCCCTGGCGCGTGCCCACGGCGGCCAGTCGGGTACGGTGATTGCCAACCAGATCGAGGCGTCATTGCGGCCGCTTGTGATCGGTTGCGATCCTGCAGACCGGGGTGAGCTGTGGGATGCGATGGCAGCCAAGGAGCAGCCCGGTTATGTCAGCGTCTTTGCCATCAGCGCGCTGGATGTTGCCTTATGGGATTTGGCGGCCAAGCTGCAGGGCGTGACTGTCGCCCAGCTGTGTGGTGGTCGGCGCAAGGCCATGCGCGCCTACGCCAGCTCCACCCACCATGACAGCGTGGACGCTTATGTGGCTGACTTGCAGGCTGCGCTGGCGCTGGGCTTCACGGCTTACAAGGTGCATCCGTTTTACGACGCGTCACGTGACATGGTGTTGGCCAAGGCCCTACGCGCCGCAGCCGGGCCGGATGTGCGCTTGATGCTGGATGCTGCCAAGCGCTACGACGCGCGTGACGCGCTGCGCGTGGGTGAGGTGTTGCAATCACTGGACTACCACTGGTACGAGGAACCGCTGCCGCAGCAAGACTGGGCTGCCTACCGCAACCTGCGTGATGTGCTGCAAATCCCGGTGATGGGTGGCGAAACCCTGCCAGGCCTGCACCACGCGATCGCGAACGCCATCGATGCGCGGGCCTACTCGGCCGTGTTGTGCGACGTGTACTGGAAAGGCGGTATCACCGGTTGCCTCAAGACCATGGCCCTGTGCCAGGCCAGTGGTGTTGAGGTGGTGTCGCATCACGGGGCCAGCGCGCTGATGAACCTGGCCAACCTGCACGTCATGTGCGGCGCCAGCGACGTCGAGATGATTGAGGTGCTGGTGCCCCAAGCCCCTTACCACTATGGCTTACGAGATTACTTGCAGGTTGGCACCGACGGGTACGCTCGCCTGCCCACTGGCCCCGGCCTGGGTGCCGAGCCCGACTGGTCTTACATCGAGGCGCATCGCATCGTCTGACCTGGTGCAGCAGGCGTGGGTGGTCGCGGTCCGTCAGACGGCGAGTGCCTGGACCTGCGCCAACGTCAGCCCCAGGCCGAAACCCGGCGCACTGGAGGGCGTCAGCCGCCCGTTTTGCGGAACCGCGGTGCCCGGTGTCAGGGGTACCTCGTCAAACGGCACGCCAGGCGCTGAGCCGACGAAATACTCACCCATTGTGGCGTTGGGCACTGCCAGGCTGAAATGCTGTCCATAGGCGGTGTTCATGCCGGCGTGCAGCATCACCGGGATGCCCGCGCCTTGCGCGATCCGCGCGATCTTCAGGCAACCCGTCAGGCCACAGGCCCAGCCGATGTCGGGCTGAAACACGTCCAGGCTCCGGGCACTGGCGGCACTGGCGAACGGCGCTGGGGAGTACCAGTGCTCACCGCCGGCCAAGCCATAGCCGGGTAGCCGTTCGCGCAAGGCGCGCACGCCGTCCAGGTTATCCGGCATCAGGCAGTCTTCGATCCAGCGCAAGCGGTACGGCTGCATGCGCTGGGCAAAATTGACTGCGTAGTCCACGTCAAACGCCATCCAGCAGTCGACCATCAGGTCCCGCTCGGTGCCGATCAGCCGGCGGGTGGCTTGGACGACCGCCTCAGTGGCGTCCAAACCTTGCACGCCGTCCGCAGGCCCGTGCGGGCACGCGATCTTGGTTGCCTGGAAACCCTGCTCCAATATCCAGTCTGTGTCGTTGCCAGTGGCATAGCATTCGATGTCCGCACGCACCGGTCCGCCCAACAGGTCATAAACCGGTTGTTCCAGCAATTTGCCTTTCAGGTCCCACAAAGCCAGGTCGATTGCGCTGATGGCGTAACAAGACAGGCCCCCGGCATACGGCGATGTCATCGCACTCAGCATGTCCCACAAGGTGTCGATCTCGGTACAAGGCTCACCGACCAGCAGGGGTGCAAGGTGTTCATTGATGATGCTGATGACCGGCGAGCCATACCGCGTCATGCCCAGGCCCCAACTGCCGCCTTCTGCCGTCACCAGACAGGCCACCGACGGCCAGCGCGGTCGCCAACTGCTGCGCAGGCGCTTGAACCGTGGGAAATGCGACATCGGGCTGGCCACCTCGGCATGCGTCGTCCAGGCCGGGCGACGTTCCGGCGTCGTCGCCGGGCCGCCCATCAGGTCACTGGCGATGGCAAAGGCTTGGATGGATTTGATCTTCATGGTAGCTTGGTTCGGATGATTTGATTTTTCTTAGATTGCTATTATTTTAATAGCTAACTATCCAATAACCACAGGGCCTAGAGCCCTATTTAATTCATAATTACCTGCGCTGAATCACCATGAAAAGATTGAAGGTTGGGGCCTGGAGCAGCTATGTCATTCAAGCGGGCGCGGTGCCATGCTGGCAAGAAAACGGCCACCGCGGTGTGGGCGGAACTTCCACTGCGCCTGCCGCCTTGCAACAACGCCCCATTGGTGCCTATTCCGTCACGATCTGGCGCATGGGCTCAAACGCAAAGACGCGATCATAGGAAGCAAGTGCACTACCGCCAAGGTACTCCGCCATTTTTCGATAGGCGTCTCGTCGATGGTCCCACCGCTGGTCCCGCCGCACTTGTTCGAGCCAGTCGCAAAGATGGATGCACACCAGGTCGGCATAGTCTGTTTTGGAAAGCACCAACGCTTCCCGAGTCTCACGATGGATGATGGTGTCGAATTCGGTAAGTTGGGTCAGCGTTGCGTCAAATGACTCGCGATCCATAAAGCAGTTCAGGTAAGCGATTTTCTCGGCATGGTCGCCGATCAGTTCGCGTAATTCAGCCTGGCGTTCTATGGGCAGGATAAAGCCTTGGAATCCTTGCGTGCCATAAATCGAATGGAACAGCGCCGCTCGACAAAGCTCATCAGTACCACCCATAGCCTTCATATCGTTGTAGACGCCGATCGCATGGGCTAAATAGGTCTTGTGTGAATGACCAATCTCGGCCGCCCCTAGGCCGATGAAGTAAGTCGTCAATTCTTTAAAGCTCGGTTGCATAGCTGCGCTCCTGAATGGATGGTCTTTATTAGCGTGAGCAGACCAACTTGCGAAAAGCATCCGCAAACGAGTCAACTGGCACCGCTTCCCAATTGGACGGTCGATGCCCACTGCTGATGGTCTTGCCGTTGGCCCACCGCTCGGGGTGACTGGAGAAAGCGAGCGTCCTGCGGCGTTCCTGCTGACAGTCAAATTCGTACATCGAGCGGGTCGACAGCACCCCTGTGGCGTCTTTGGTCCTGAACTCTTCCAGCCAGCGCACGGTTCTCAGGTCACCGTCCTTGCCGATGGTCTTAGGGTCGAAGAAGTGAGTAACTTGGCCGCTGTCCTCGCCCATCCGCACCCACTCGGCCCAAGTGGTGCCAACGTCAAGAAGCACCAGCATAAGTAGCAACCGTTTCATTGACATCGCCCTTTCGGTTCTGTGGCCTGCGGCTCGATGGGATCACGCTCGCGAGGTCCGATTGTTGACGCTAACATCAAATTGACTCTATCGGCTATTTTCTTTGACCAACTACGCTTCCCTTAGACCCGGTGCTGGTTGCGGGGTACCATCGGCCGAGGACGGGTAAGTGGAAGTCGATGCTGACAAGCCTTGGCCGCACATTACCGAAGCCAAAACGAATGACAAATGGGGGCGCAAAAGGTGCCATAAGTAGATCGCTACAGTCGCACGCCTTCTTGTACTAGAGTCTATCGACAGCCTGTAAAGCAGTACAGGTGTCTCAAAAAAAGCCTGCTAGCAATTAAGTAGCAGGCTTTCTGTGCCCCATGCGGGCTGTGACTGGTGGCGCTTCACGGATTCGAACCGCGGACCTGTGGATTATGATTCCATCGCTCTAACCGACTGAGCTAAAGCGCCGATGAACTGCGTCGCAAGGACGCAGGCAGGGCAGCAGTATAGCCTAGGCCGGCTGTCATCCAAGCCTTGCTTAGAGCGTAGCCCGCAGCCGCAGTTCGGGTTGTGGATTCGGTTCGAAGGGTTGAACAACCTTCGACGATGCCATGAGGCTGCATTCCAATTCGGCCAGGGCCAACGCCGCCTTATGCATCGCTTTGGCTTGCGTGGGGGTCAGCGCATATTCGCAGGGCTTTGTGCCGGCTGTGCGAGCCAGCTCC
Source organism: Betaproteobacteria bacterium (assembly GCA_009922295.1). Lineage (GTDB taxonomy): Bacteria > Pseudomonadota > Gammaproteobacteria > Burkholderiales > Burkholderiaceae_C > Rhodoferax. The sequence goes on along the minus strand of RFWA01000030.1, from coordinate 7,883 downwards.
AGCTCGCTAATCATCTCGCCAAGAGGCTTGGCATGGGCTTTTTGGCCTATCGATTGCGTAAAGCGCGCCATCTTGCTCTGCACCGCGCGCACAAACGTGTTGAAGCGTACCCAGCGGTGTTCGTCCCAATGGACCGAGGGTTGCGTCTTGCCATTGGGGCCCCGCGCGACCTTGATGTAGCGGGCAACCAGCGCCTGGCCAGCCTGCTGGCCCAAGCTGGCCATTGCCAACAGGTCTTGTGGCGGCATTTTCAGGTTCAAGCCGCCCTTGCTGCCATTGGGGTCCAGGTAAATGTTGACGATGCGCTCGCGCACCCCGGGCAGTCTGGCGGTGGCGTTGTCGTTCCACAGGCGCGCGGCTTGGACAATGCTGCCGAGAAATCCGAGCAGGTGGCTCAGCCTGGGTGGTTCTGGCTCAGTGGCTGAGCGTGCTTGCCGAAGTTCGGGTGGTAGCTGATTGGCGGGGTGAATCCAGACGTCGCCCACTTGGGCGTCGGGATGTCGGCGTTCCACCAGGGTGATGCCAAAGGTGGGCCAGCGTGGCAGCAGGGCATCAAACAGGTGGATCGGAAAGTTGGCACAAATGCCGCCGTCTGAAAACCAGCAGCGGTAGGGTTGCCCGATGGCGGGGATCGCCCACAGGGGCACAGCCTTGAACAATATGGGAAAGCTCAGGCTCAAGCGGGCAGCAACCAGCACCGGCAAGTCGCCCTGCGGCAGCCGGCGCAGGTCCAAGTGCTGGTAGCCGTCCACCAACGGGCTGCAGGCGCACAGGTGCCGCATGACTTCAGCCGGGAAATAGGGCGCCAGGTCTTCTTGCCGGAAGTAAAGCTGCTCCGAGTTGTCGTTCAGGGGAAACCCGCAGGCCCTGCCATGTGTGAGGTTGGTACTCATCATTTGCAGGGCGATGGACTGGGGCCGCTCGATCCAGCCGTGATACAGATCCAGGCTAGGCCCACCCGGCGCATCCCACAGGTCGCGGAAGGTGAGTGGCTTTTCCAATTCCCGCTCAGAGGCGCCCTGTATGCCCTTGTGCAGCCAGTCGGTAAAGCCGTCCGGGCCACCCTCGGGGCCCATGCCGGTGCACAGGCCACAGCCTGGCCCGCCCAATTGGCGTCGAACGTCGTCCAACAGCCGCCAGCCGATGAGGCCCAGCAGCAGCACCGCGACGGCCGCCACGTTGGTCAGCAAGATGAGCAGCAGTGGTAACACAGTGACCGGGTAGAGCACACACAGGGTCCCCAGCAGCAGCGCTCCGGCAATCAGCAGCAGCAAGGCACCTCGATCAGGGCGCCGACGCAGGTTCGGGCGCAGCAGATAGTCAGCCAACATTTCCTTGACGATGGCCCAGGTACCCGCCCAGCCTTTGTGCTTGCTGAACAAGCCGACAAACAGCCGGAACAGAGGCTCGCCGCCCGGGGACGGGTGAAACAGCGAAAACAGCTTGGTCTGGCCATCGCCTTGCAGTTCGGCCAGCGCCACGGGCACCTCGCGCAGCACCTTGTTGAAGCCGTTGACCGAGCCATAGCGGCGGCTGTACTCGCTGGCGGCCGTCAGGGCTGCCGCCACGGCACCCACCGATGTACCCCCTATGCTTTGAAAGCGGTAATGCTGTGCCAATTCCATCACCGCCCAGGGGTAAACCACCCCATCGGTGACGCCGCCCTTCATGACCACATCGCAGTACCGGTCTAACGGCGGCTCCTGCGCCGGGTCCAGCAGTTCTGGGCCGAAGTGACCTGTGGTATCCGCGGTCATAGTCTTGCCAGACCTGTCTCGCAGGGGTAGAGGCGGTTAGTGCCATCAACAGGCGCCGGCGGTTCTGCCAATTGCTTGATGGCGCTTAGGCTTGGGAAGAACGCGTAGAGCGTGCCTTTGGTCGTGACAAAGGGCTCCAGCCCCCGCATTGCCAGCGCTGTGGTGTCGCTCAGCGGGATCTCATAGACGTGCACGCTCGTGTCGTTTTGGCCGATCAGCGGGTCGCGGGCGTTGCCGCGGTTGTTCGGGCCCATGGGCGTGTCGTTGGCCCATTGGCCGACCAGGTGCTCAAACTGATGATCCAGGCTGGCGCAAAAAAACAGGCCGAGCAGGCCGCGTTCTTGGCCGTCGTTCTGGCCGTCGTCGCGCAGGTAGGCCTCGCCATAGGGCATGCCGCGGCGCAGAAGGGGCCGGCGCCTGATTGGCACCACCGGGTCGTCACGTGGGTTCATGCGTCGGATGTGGGCGCCAAATGGGCAGCCCAGCCCGGCTTGGTCGCCCGCAAAATCAAAAGTGGCGGCGACGGCCGGGCCGGTTGGGCCGCTGTCCATGGTGTCCTTGGCTTGCACCACCCGACCATCATCCCAGCGCCCGAGCAGCTTGGCGCGAATGAAGGCCTCGGCCTTGGCCAGCGTGTGCTTGCCCTGCAGGCGTTGAGCCTGTTGTCGCACAAAGGATCGAAAAGCCGCTTCGTCTTGCGCCATTTTGCGAAAGGCTGCAAAACTACCGTTTTTGAAAAAGTCGGCCAGCGCCCTGGATTGCTCGTCAGCTGGCACTCGGGTGGATGCCGGGCGCTCTGCCGCCAGCCGCCAGGGGTTGATCTGATCATCGTTGTCGTAGCCCAACACGAATTCCCCCAGGCGGTGGCTGTTTCGAGCGGCGTTGGGCAGGTCCTCGGGTCCGGGCGGCTCGGGCAGGATGGCCGGCTTGGACAGGCCGTCGAGCATATCGAAATGCACGCGCCGCCCAGCGGCCCCGGGTCCCAGGTGGACACCATCATGAGCAGCCCAATGCGGGGCAAAAGCCTGCTCATGAGCCAGTCGCTTGAGCTTGTCCGCTGCGGCGGCAAGGTTGGTCACGTCATTGGCGTGCAGGATGAGCAGCAAGTGTGCCGAATCTGGCCTGAAACTGGCCTCCCAATGGCCTGGTGCGCTGTTGCCGACATCGCCCAACTGATCTTTTGCTCTGGCCCATGCGCCTTGGGCAAAGGCTGGCGCCTTGGCCCGCAGCACATCGAGCAGGCGATCGTCGAGTTCGAGCTTCTTCAGACCGGCAAAAGTAATGCCCAGGCTGAGCGCACAGCGGCCCGCCCTGCCATCCCAAGGCTGGTTGGCATCTACCAGCCAGTCACTGAGGCAAAGCTGATGCAGAAACTGCCGCGCCAGCGCCGCATGCAAAACGGTCAGGATCAGGTGGCGGCTGCACTCAGCGCGGTAGCCGCTGGTGACCAGCTTCTGGATATCGCCTGGCAGCGGTGGCTTAACCTGCGGGTTCGGTTGGGCAGGGGTGCTCACAACGGTGCCTTTCGGGTGAATGCGCGCTGGATCTGGGCCGCCTCGGCATTGGGCTGGGCGCTGAAGAAAAAGTTGGCCTCGGGCGCCTGGTTGAAGCGGCGGATGAGCTTGACAAAGTCTTGCGGAAACTCGTCCACCGGCATCGGCGGGGTATGCACCATGTGCTCAAACAGGCGGTCGAACAGCGAGCCCACCTGCAGCGCAAAATGCTCGACATAGGGGTCAAAGCCGCGGTCAAACACGGTCAGCAGCATCAGCTGGCTGTCGTTCTCCAAAAGCACAAAGCAGGCAAAGTGCACGTGCTTGGATTCGCGCAACATTTTTTCGATGCGCGGCGCTCCAACCTGGATGACGCGCTTGAGCTGCTCGGCATGCACGGCGGTGGGTGGTTTGACCGGCATGCTGACCAGCAGTGGGTGCTGGGCAGCGCCCACCCGCGCCGGGGCGTTGGCAAAATGCTGCTTGATCATGGCCAGGCTGGCGTTGGGGTAAGCACTGAACACGTAGTCGTCTACCGGCGCGACATTGAAGCGGCGCACTGCCTCGGCAAATTCCCAGGGGTGGTCTTTGACTGGCAGGGGTGGCGCGTGGCGGATGTGTGGCAGCAGGGGCTCTAAAACGGGTCCAAGATCGTGGGCCAAATGGGGCAGGTGGTCGTTGATGTCCTGGTCAATGAAGGCAAACAGCGCCAGCCGGGTGTCGTTCTCCAGCAGCAAAAAGGAGGCAAAGTGCACATGGGCTGAGTGCTCCAGTGCCTGCCGCTGTGCCGAATGCATGTGAAGCAATCCCCGCACCTTTTGCGCATGCTGCTGCGTGGGGGCTTTCAGGTCCATCACCAGCAGCAGCGGCGAATGGCGCAGCAACTCAAAGCGGTGGTAGGTCAGGGGATAGCTCAGGCAGTGGTAGCCCCACTGGCGGGTCAGGCCGAAGCGCTGACCGTTGCGCGGGTTGATGGTTTCGGCAAGGCCCGGCAACATCAGCACCTGCCGCACGATGTGGGTGACCAGCGGCATGGCCACGTGCTGGCCTATGCATTGGTGCAGGAAGCTGCCGGAGACGCCGCCAAAGACCAATTGGTCGTACCCAACTGCGGGGTAACGGGCCGGATTGAAGCTGTGCGGTTTGACCCAGGGGGCAGGCTGATCGCGCGTGGCGGCACCCACGGCGATCACCATTTCACTGCCAGTCGGGATGATCAGGTTATTAAAAATTAGCGGCCGTGTGGTGCGGCGTGGCAGGTAAGCCACTGGCGGGTTCAGCCGCAATGCCTCCCAGATAAAGGGTGTCAGGTCGGTGTCCTTGCCTGCTCGGTGGCCGTGTTTCAGCCAGCCTTGAGCAGCTGCGGTTTGGGCCTTATTCAGACGTTCCGAGTCCTCAAAAAAGCACTGCAGCGCCAATGACACGGCGCCCACCACATTGCCCACGGTGCCCGCGATCAAGCCGGTGACGATGGCCGCGAGGTCGGTGCCGCCGTAGGTCTTGTCCTCACCCGGAGTGCCTGCCGTCCCCGCCATGCGGTGCATCACGGGTTTGAAATTCGCCAAAGGGCGGGTCTGCGCCAGCGGTGTGCCTGTTGGGTGCGAAGGGTCGCAGGGCGGCGGCGCTGGCCAGGGCTCAAACACGCTGTCGGGCTCAAACGCCTTCAACTCGTCCAACTCTCGGTGAATGGCCTTGAACTCGTCGCGCTGCTGCGCCGTGTGTTGGTGCCCAAACAGGTCGATCAGCTCGGCGGCGCGGCGCGCGAGCGCGCCCATGGCGGCGGTGTTCTCGGGCAGGGCAAAGGGGTCGGTCACGAAATGGCGGGCAAAGGTCTGGTAGCTCAAGGCGTGGGTGGCTTTGCGGGTGCAGGCCTCCAGCAGTGGCAAGTCAGACTGGGGAAAGCCGAACCAGAAGGCGACGAAGCGCAGCGCCGCCTGTTCGGCCAGCGCCACTGCGTCGAAGTCACGTTTTTTCAGCGGCAGCAGCGCCGCTGCACGCAGGCTGATCGTGCACAGACCGAAAATTTCGTTCGCATCCAGCTTCAGGCAACTGATGGCGAACTTGCGTTGCCTATCGTGGTCCTTCGGCCCCTGAGTGTCGTCCATGCCCAGCATGAAATTACTACGGCCCAGCGCGCCAAAGGGCGCATTGCTGTAATCGGCCAGACCATACGTGACGGAACCACCTTGCAGCGCCGCCTCGGCCTGCGCCCGGTTGGTGATCAGCCAGGCCGTTTGCTCATAGTCGTCCGGTCCGTTGCCTTGGGGTGTGTACGTTGTGCTGGCCCGGCTGGCAAACGGGGCTGGTTGCCCCCCGGCCATCAGCACCCGCAATCGGGCGGCGCGTTGCTGGTCGTCGCACAGGTCTGCAAACAGCGCTGCACTAGCGACCCAAGAATTGCCCGTGACAGTGGCACCCTTGGCCATAGGCCCTCCCTTTTTGTGACTTGTCAGCTGATCATGGCTACCTTGTTGGCGCTGGCCAGCAGGGCCTGCGCCTCGGCCAGGCGTCCCTGGCTTTGCCATAGCGCGGCCAGGCTTTGCGCGGCACGTGCTTCGAAGGCGGCCATGCCCAATTCCTGGGCGACCGACATTGCGAGCAAAAACCAGTGCTGAGCCTTATCCAGATTGCTTAGTCTGCTATTATTTTTATAGTGAAGCAGTAACTCACCCTGGAGCCGGCAGAGCTCGGGCTCGAAGTAACGCTCGCCGTGTCGGGTGACGAGGGCGTAGGCATGCTGCAGCAACTGCAGCCCTTCTTCAGGTTCGCCCGCCAGCGCCCGCGCTTCGGCTTGCAGGGCCAGGTAGAAGGCACAGGTGACCACCGCACCGGTGCTGGTCCACAGCGCATAGCCGGCCGCCATCTCGGCGCTGCCGGCCTGGGGGTTGCCAAGGTGCGCCACCGCCCAGCCATGCATGATCTTGGCATGCGCCAGCCAGACCGAAAAGCCCCCGGTTTCGCAGACATGGATGGCGCGTTGCGCCAGTTCCAGGGTCTCCAGGTACTCGCGCCGGTAGCAGTGCAGCATGGCCTTGAGTCCATAGGCTTCGCCCTGGCTGAAGGGGTGCTTCAGGCGTACCGCCAAGGCCTGCGCCTGGTTGGCACGGGCCATCGCGTCGTCGCCCAAGCCGCGCGTCCACTGTGCCAGTGCCGAATAGCTCAGGCACATGATGGCGGGGTCTTGTATCTGGCCCGGCCGCTGCTCAAGCCGGGCGTAGGCCGCGAGGCAGCTGTCCATCCGGTCGACTGCAACTGGGAGCGCGCCCTGATGAAACAGCAGGTTGGCCACCGCCCAGTCGGCCTGCAACCTGCGCATGGGATCGGCTGATTTGTGCACCAGTTCGGCGGCGTCGGCAGCCACAGCATGGGCCCGCTCAAATTCGCCGCGCATGAACAGGTAGCCTTCCAGGCCAAACTGGACCCGCAGCAAGGCCCGCTCATCGCCGCACTGACGGCTTAGTGCTTCGGCCCGTTGGTAGGCTTCGCCCACCTGATCGGCGCCGTAGCCATGCAGCGCAATGCTTTGGCCGGCCTGCAGCAGCAGCAGGCGAAGCTCAACCCGGTCGCGCGCCAGTCCGGCCGGCAGCGCCGCCACTTGCACCAAGGCGGCGTCCAGATGGTGGCTGGCCTCCACCTGCGCCGAGCGCGAGATCGCGAGCCGCGCCGCGTTTTCCCAGTATTGCGCGGCTGCCTCTGGCATTGCAGCTGCAGTACAGTGGCGCGCCAGGACCTCAGGCTGGCTCGCGGCCAAGCCGGGAAAGTGCTCGCTGATCACACGAGCCACCGTGCGGTGGCAGCGTCGGCGATCGCGTTCCCAGAGCGATTCATAGGCGGCGTCTTGCATCAGCGCATGCCGGAAGTGGTAATGCACGTCCCGCCCCACCGTGGTTTGCGCCAGAATGCTGGCGCGCACGAGCGTTTCCAGGTGAAACAACACCCCGTCCAAACGCACCGGGGTGTTGGCGTCGGCAAATACGGCCTCCACCATGGCTTGCGAAAAGCTGCGCCCGATAACGCTGCCAAATTGGGCCACGGCCTTGGCGGCGTTCAGGCGGTCCAGGCGTGCCATCAGCAAATCCTGCACTTTCCCCGGTATGGCGATGGGGCTTGATGCGAGCGTGGTGATCTGGCCAGGCGTCGCCTGCGCCTGGCGCGCCATCAGCGCCCGTGCGGTTTCTTCAATGAACAGGGGCACGCCATCGGTCTTGGCAGCCAGCCGGTTCAGTGCTCGCCCGTTCAACAGCGTTTCGCCGCACATGCCTATGAGCATGGCCTCGGTGTCTTCGCTGCTCAGGCCTGCCAATTCAAGCCGCTCAGGAAAGTCTCTGGGGCCAACGCCAGTGCTGGCGGGTTGGCTGCCAGCGCCGCTGCGTTCGGTGCGTATGAGCAACAGCGGCCACTGGCTGCAGACGTCCAGCAGGCGTTGCAGCAGTTCCCGGGTGGACGGGTCGAGCCAGTTATGGTCTTCGATGATCAGACACAGCGGGCCTTGAGCCACCAGGTCTTCCAGCCACAGCAGCAGGGCATCGATCACCTGGCGTCTGATTTTTTCAGGCGCCTGCGCCTCAGTGGCGGCTGCCGGGTGCTGGCCGAGCAGCATCTCAAGCCCCGCGACGATGTGCTGCCGCCCAGG
>RFWA01000290.1 GCA_009922295.1 Betaproteobacteria bacterium | reverse complement strand
GGGCGCGCTGCAGCAAGACGGCCGGCCGCTGGACCACTGCGCCTACCTGACCTGGAGCACCGGCATCGGCATGGGCCTGTGCGTGGACGGCCGGGTGCTGCGCGGCAAAAACGGCAATGCCGGCCACGCCGGCCACAGCTTTGTCAGCGACAACCTGGACGCCCTGTGCGGCTGCGGCAATGTGGGCGACGTTGAAAGCCTGGTGGGCGGCAACGCCATCGGCCGCCGATTCAGCCCCCTGGGCTACCCCGACGCCGCTACGCTTTTTGTAGCTGCAAAGGCAGGTGACACAAGGGCTGGAGCCTTAATTGATGACTTATGCCGGGTCATGGGCCGGACCCTCTACAACCTGATTGCCACCCTGGACCTGCAGCGCATCAGCATCGGCGGCAGTGTGTTCTGGCACCACCGGGAGTGGCTCCTGCCCAAGCTTCGCGCCGAGGTCGCGGGCAAACTGCCGTCGCTGACCGAGGGCTGCGAGATCGTGCCAGCAGGCCTGGGCGAGCGCGTGGGCGACTTCGGGGCACTGGCACTGGTGGCTTGAAACAGCTTGGGCGGATGCCCGCCGCCCAAGGGTTTATCCTAATAGTGAATTGTCTTTAATTAATTAACAATTAATTAATTCGAGCCATCGGGCGATGGCGCGAAGCAACTCTGCTCTGTGCCTGGCCTGTTGCGCCGCCAGAGCCCCCTTCAGGAGACAACAACATGTTCAAGGTATCCCAACTGGCCGCTGCGGTGGCGATGGTGGTCACCGCCGCTGCGGTGCAAGCCGGCGAGGTCGAGGTGCTGCACTGTGCTGAAAAGCCGCGTGGTGTCGGGCAACCCGCCGGCCGCCGCCCAGATCAAGGGCCCGGCCATCCAGGAATGGGCCGCCGAAGGCGTGCTGGCCAATCTGGACGCCACCGCCAAGGCCGAGAAGTGGGACAGCCTGCTGCCCAAGGTCGTGGCCGACGTGATGAAGTACAAGGGCAATTACGTGGCCGCCCCGGTCAATGTGCACCGCGTCAACTGGATGTGGGCCAACGCCGCCGTGCTGAAAAAAGCCGGCGTGGCGGGCATGCCCAAGACCTGGGACGAGTTTTTTGCCGCTGCTGAAAAAGTCAAGGCCGCCGGCCTGATCCCGGTCGCCCATGGCGGCCAGAACTGGCATACAACGACGCGCTGATCAAGCTCGACCCCAAGGCGCTGGACAGCGACACCATGAAGAAGTCGCTGGAGACCTTCCGCAAGGTCAAGAGCTACACCGACGCCGCCGCCCCGGGCCGCGACTGGAACCTGGCCACCGCCATGGTGATGCAAGAAAAAGCCGCCTTCCAGTTCATGGGTGACTGGGCCAAGGGCGAGTTCCTGGCGGCTGGCAAGGCACCGGGCAAAGACTTCCTGTGCGCAGCAGCGCCTGGCACCGCCAACGCTTACACCTTCAACGTCGACTCTTTTGCGATGTTCAAGCTCAAAGACGCCGGCGCGCAAAAAGCCCAGGGCGACCTGGCTGCGGCCATCATGGGTACCGAGTTCCAGGAAGTGTTCAACCTGAACAAGGGCTCGATCCCGGTGCGGCTGAACATGAGCATGGCCAAGTTTGACGACTGCGCCAAGACCTCCAGCAAAGACTTTGTTGACACCGCCAAGACCGGCGGTCTGGTGCCCTCAGTCGCGCACGGCATGGCCATCAAGCCAGCCGCTGAAGGCGCCATCAAGGACGCCGTCAGCCAGTTCTGGAACGACGACAAAATCTCGGTCGCCGACGGCATGAAGAACATCGCCAAGGCTGCCGCCACCAAGTAAGGTCCGAGCCGGTGATGGATTCCCGCGCAGGCGGGAATCCTTTTTTTTTAGCCCCATGAAATCCCTCGAAACCCTGATTCCCAAGCTGGTGGTGGCACCCGGCTTTGTGCTGGGCTTTGCGTTCATCTACGGCTTCATGGTCTGGAACGGGGTGTTGTCGGTGACCGGCTCGCGCATGCTGCCCAATTACGACGAGTTCGTGGGGCTGGAGCAGTACAGCCGGCTGTGGGAAATGGACCGCTGGTGGGTGGCGCTGAAGAACCTGGGCATTTTCAGCGGGCTCTACGTGGGCGGCTCCTTGCTGCTGGGCCTGCTGCTGGCGATTGTGCTGGACCAGAAGGTGCGCGCCGAAGGCGTGTTGCGCACCATTTACCTGTACCCCATGGCACTGTCTTTCATTGTGACCGGCACCGCCTGGAAATGGATTCTGAACCCCAGCCTCGGGCTGGAAAAGCTGATGCATGACCTGGGCTGGGCCAGTTTTAAGTTCGACTGGCTGGTGCAGAGCGACACCGCCATTTATTGCATTGTGATTGCCGGCATTTGGCAGTCGGCCGGCTTTGCCATGGCGCTGTTTTTGGCCGGGCTGCGCGGCATTGACGACAGCATCATCAAGGCGGCGCAGATTGATGGCGCCTCGCTGCCGCGCATTTACTGGCGCATCATTTTGCCAATCCTGCGCCCGGTGGTGTTCTCCACCATTTTGGTGTTGGCGCACCTCTCCATCAAGAGCTTTGACCTGGTCATGGCCCTGACCGCCGGCGGCCCCGGCTTTGCCACCGACGTGCCCGCCACCTTCATGTTTGTCATGAGCTTCAACCGCGGCCAGATCGGGCTGGGCGCGGCCAGCGCCACCATGATGCTGGCTACGGTGGCGGCGATTGTGGTGCCCTACCTGTACAGCGAACTGCGCGCCAAACCCCATGACCGCTAAACACCTGTCCCGGTTCATGCTGTACGCGCTGCTGTTGCTGGCGGCCGGCTTTTTCCTGGCACCGCTGTATGTGATGCTGGCCACCTCACTCAAAGACGCGGCGCAAATCCGCTCAGGCAACCTACTCAGCCTGCCCACCTCGCTCAACTTTGAGGCCTGGGAGTTGGCCTGGTCCACGGCCTGCACCGGTGTGGACTGCCGGGGCCTGCAGCCCTATTTCTGGAATTCGGTGCTGATGGCGGTGCCGGCGGTGCTGATCTCGACCGCCTGGGGCGCCATCAACGGCTATGTGCTGAGCCTGTGGAAGTTTCGCGGCAGCGAGTTGTTGTTCGGCTTCATGCTGTTTGGCGTGTTCATGCCCTTCCAGGTGGTGCTGCTGCCCATGAGCCAGGTTTTGGGTTACCTCGGGCTGTCGAGCTCGCTCGCCGGCTTGGTGCTGGTGCACTGCCTGGCCGGGCTGGCCGGCACCACGCTGTTCTTTCGCAACTACTACGCCGCCATCCCCAAAGAGCTGATCAACGCGGCGCGCATCGACGGCGCAGGCTTTTGGCGCATCTTCTGGCGCATCGTGCTGCCCATGTCCACACCCATTTTGATGGTGACGCTGATCTGGCAGTTCACCAACATCTGGAACGACTTCCTGTTCGGCGTGGCCTTCAGCAGCGCCGACAGCAAACCCATCACCGTCGGCCTGAACAACATGGCCAACACATCCAGCAGCGTGAAAAGCTACAACGTGGACATGGCGGCGGCCGTGATTGCCGGCCTGCCGACCATGCTGGTCTATGTGCTGGCCGGCCAGTATTTCGTCAGAGGGCTCACGGCCGGCGCCGTGAAAGGATAGACCACATGGCAGCAGCAGTGCAGATCGCGGGCATCCGCAAGGTGTTTGGCAAGGGCGAGCGCGCGGTGGAGGTGCTCAAGCGCATCGACATCGACGTAGCGCCGAGTGAGTTCCTGATCCTGGTCGGGCCCTCGGGCTGCGGCAAGTCGACCCTGCTCAACATCATTGCCGGCCTGGAAGAGCCCAGCGAGGGCGAGCTGCGCATTGCCGGGCGCAATGTGCTGGGCGTGGCCCCGGCCCAGCGTGACATTGCCATGGTGTTCCAGAGCTACGCGCTCTACCCCACCATGAGCGTGGCCGACAACATCGGCTT
>RFWA01000289.1 GCA_009922295.1 Betaproteobacteria bacterium | reverse complement strand
GATCCAGCCGAGTCGCTGCGGAAAATGGCGGAATGGTCAAACAGTCATTTTGACCAAAAGGTGTTTCAGGCATTTGTCAAAAGCATGGGTATTTACCCGGTTGGATCGCTAGTCCAACTGAGCTCTGGCCGGATTGGCGTCGTCACGGAGCAAGTGGCGGCTTCACTTGTTATGCCAAGGGTGAAGGTCTTTTTTTCCACCAAGTCGAATATGCGGATTGCACCGGACTTGGTTGATTTGTCGAGTCCTGGCACGACCGAGCGCATCGTTGGCCGGGAGGATCCTGAGAAATGGGGCTTCCCCGATCTGGACCAACTGTGGTCCGGTATTGACAGCGTGCGCCGTTGAGGTCGAACAATAACTGCCGTTTCATACTATCATCAACCCATAAAAAGACAGGGCGGGGGATTTGCGGTGCTGAAACGAATCAGCGTTGATCAATTGCTGGTGGGTATGCATATCAAGGAGTTTTGTGGCTCCTGGATGGAGCACCCCTTCATCCGCTCCTCCTTTGTCTTGTCCAACCCCAAGGACTTGCAGACGATACGGTCCAGCAGCATCCGTGAGGTCTGGATCGACAGCAGCAAAGGTGTGGATGTTCCGGTCACTGTGGTGGCAGTACTGCCAAAGCAGGCTGAACGTGAAATCGAAGCGGCGCTCAATCCCCGTGCGCCAGTCAAACAGGCTCTTGCGCCGGTGCCTATTGATCGAGAAATGGCGCGGGCGGCCCAGATTTGCAAGCAGGCCAAGCAAGCCGTGGTGGCGATGTTCCAGGAGGTGCGCATGGGTAATGCGGTCGACACGGGCGGCGCCCGGCGGCTGGTCCAAGACATCTCTGACTCGGTCTCACGTAACCCCTCGGCCCTGATCAGCATGGCCCGCATCAAGACGGCGGACGACTACACCTACATGCATTCGGTGGCAGTGTGCGCCATGATGGTGGCGCTGGGTCGGCAATTGGGTCTCGATGACGCGCAGACACGGTCGGCTGGCTTGGCCGGCTTGTTGCATGACCTTGGAAAGGCCGTTATGCCGCCGCTGATTCTGAACAAGCCCAGCAAGTTGACCGAAGCTGAGTTTGGGGTGATCAAAAGTCACCCGGTCGAAGGCCATGGCATGTTGTTGAACGGCGAGAAAATGGACCCAGTGGCGCTGGATGTCTGCCTGCATCACCATGAAAAAGTGGATGGCTCAGGCTACCCCAAGGGCTTGAAGGGCGACGAGATCAGCTTGCTGGCCAAGATGGGAGCAGTGTGCGATGTCTACGACGCCATCACATCCAACCGGGCCTACAAGACTGGTTGGGATCCGGCCGAATCACTGCGCAAAATGGCGGAGTGGTCCAAGGGCCACTTTGACCCTGCGGTGTTCCAGGCCTTTGTCAAGAGCATGGGCATTTACCCGGTGGGGTCACTGGTACTGATGAAGTCCGGGCGCATCGGCGTCGTGACAGAGCAGGCTGGGAAATCCTTGACGACGCCCAAGGTCAAAATGTTTTACTCGACCAAATCCAGCCTGCGAATCCCAGCGATGATGGTCGACTTGTCCCGCGCCGATACCCTGGACCGCATTGCAGGCCGGGAAGACCCGGCCAAATGGCGGTTCCCGGACTTGCATGAACTGTGGTCAGGGATTGAGGGTCTGGGCCGCTGACCTGACCACTCTCATCATTTGGGAGCTAGTCAGTAGCCGCGCGTGATGGGCATTTCAACCGGTTTTGGGTTAACGGCATATTTGCCAAGCTCCAGTTTGGCAATGGCGTTACGGTGGACTTCGTCTGGCCCATCGGCAAAGCGCAGTGTGCGGGCGCTGACGTAGCTGTAGGCCAGGGGGAAGTCGTCGCACATGCCGGCGCCACCATGCACCTGGATCGCCCAGTCGATCACCTCGCAGGCCATGTTCGGCGCCACCACCTTGATCATGGCAATTTCATTTTTGGCAAACTTGTTGCCGCCCACGTCCATCATCCAGGCGGCCTTGAGGGTGAGCAGCCGTGCCATGTCAATCTTGCAGCGCGATTCTGCGATGCGCTCCTGGGTGACGGTTTGCGCGGCCACTGTCTTGCCAAAGGCCACGCGTGATGAGGCCCGCTTGCACATCAACTCCAGAGCGCGCTCGGCCAGCCCGATCAGGCGCATGCAGTGGTGGATGCGCCCCGGGCCAAGGCGGCCTTGGGCGATTTCAAAGCCACGGCCTTCTCCAAGCAAGATATTGCTGGCCGGCACGCGTACATTGTCATAAACCACCTCCATGTGGCCGTGCGGCGCATCGTCATAGCCCATCACGTTGAGTGGGCGAATCACTTTCAGGCCGGCCGAGTCGGCAGGCACCAGCACCATGCTTTGCTGAGAGTGGCGTGGCGCGTCCGGGTTGGTCTTGCCCATGGTGATGTAGATGGCGCAACGGGGGTCGCCCGCGCCCGATGTCCACCACTTGCGGCCGTTGATCACATAGTGGTCGCCATCGCGCTCAATGCGAGTGGCGATATTCGTGGCGTCGCTGGAGGCGACATCGGGCTCGGTCATGGCAAATGCCGAGCGGATCTGGCCCTCCAGCAGAGGCTTTAGCCAACGCGCCTTGTCTTGCTCTGAGCCATAGCGGGCAATGGTTTCCATGTTGCCAGTGTCGGGCGCCGAGCAGTTGAACACCTCGCTTGACCACATGACGCGGCCCATGATTTCGGCCAGTGGCGCGTACTCCTGGTTGGTCAGGCCGGCCCCGTGGTAGCCCGAGGCGGTGGCGCTATCGACCGGGAGGAACAGGTTCCACAGCCCTTCCGAGCGCGCTTTGACCTTGAGTTTTTCGATCGTCTGCAGGGGTGTCCAGCGCTTGCCGGCGTTGCTGTTGGCCGCGATCTCGGCATGGTAGGCGCCTTCGGCGGGGTAGATGTGCCCGTCCATGAACGCCTGCAGCCGCGCTTGCAGTTCTTTGGTTTTGGGTGAGTAGTCGAAGTCCATGGAATCTCCGGTTGTGTCCGTTGACAAAAATCTTGCGTTTGGTTTCAGGCCCGCTGCGCGAACTGCCAGGCCATCTGCGCTAATGGCCTGGCACCGGCGGCCGAACTGATCGCCTGCGCACTGGCCGCCGTGCCAGCCTCAACCCGCTTGGCAATGCCTTGCAGGATGGCGGCCAGTCGAAACAGGTTGTAGGCGAGGTAGAAGTTCCAGTCCGCTTTGAGCACGTCTGGGGTCGTGAGGCCGGTGCTCTCGCAGTAATGGCGGATGTACGCAGCCTCGGTGGGGATACCCAGGCTGGCCACGTCGAGCCCACCTATGCCGCGGAATGCACCGGGCGGGATATGCCAGGCCATGCAGTGGTAACTGAAATCGGCCAGTGGATGGCCGAGGGTGGACAGCTCCCAGTCCAGCACCGCGATGATGCGCGGCTCGGTGGGGTGAAACATGAGGTTGTCGAGGCGGAAGTCGCCGTGGACGATGCTGACCATGTGTTCAGCCCGAGCCATGTCTGGAATACGCTGCGGCAACCAGGCCATCAATTCATCCATCTCCGGGATCGGCTGGGTGATTGATGCGACATATTGCCTGCTCCAACGCCCAATTTGCCGTTCAAAATAATTGCCCGGCTTGCCAAAGCCAGCCAGTCCGCACTCGGCAAACTTGACGGTGTGTAGCGCCGCGATGACGCGATTCATTTCGGCGTAGATGGCGCCGCGCTCAGGCGGGGTCATGCCGGGTAGGGTCTGGTCCCACAGGATCCGTCCGGGCATGAACTCCATGATGTAGAAGGCGCGGCCAATGACGGACTCGTCTTCGCACAGGCATAGCATGCCAGGCACGGGTACATCGGTGCCTTGCAAACCGCTCATAACGGCAAATTCCCGTTCGATGGCGTGCGCAGACGGCAGTAACTTCGCCACCGGT
>RFWA01000288.1 GCA_009922295.1 Betaproteobacteria bacterium | reverse complement strand
GCTTGGTCTTTAGAAGCCAGTCGGCCATACCATCTGTCCCGGGCAATTCTCGGGGCACCTGCCACTGGCAGGTCTGCTGCAGCGCCAGTGCCGCCGCTTGAGCCTGGCCTTCACGAATCGCAATAACGCCCAAAAAACTCCCGTCTCTCAATACCTTGATAACCCCGGGCATGCGAGTGATAGCGGCTGTGTCCGCTGCTATCAGCCGAGCGCCATAGGTTGGCGGTCGAACAATTTGCCCGAAAACCATGCCTTTGGGACGCAACTCTTGCACAAACATGGCTTGCCCAAGAATCTTGGGGGTCAGGTCCAGCCGGTGCACAGAGCGACCGACAAGGCGATGCTCGCCGATAGGCTTGGTCTTGACCTGCCCAGTCGCTTCTCGCTGCAGCGACTCGCCAACAAGCAAGTCCCAATAACTGATCGTTGCCCCAGAGGTGGCCTGAATCATGCCATCCCGCACGCTCAGGCCAGATGACGGTTGACCCAGCCGGGCTTGCGCCAGACCCAGCAAAATAGCGCGCACTTCTGCCGCCGCCTGCCTAACAGCAGTGGCGCAATTGGGCATCGAGAACGACCCAGCCGTCGTGCCTTCGTTCGGAACCAGGTCGGTGTCACCCGAGACCACCTTCACACGTGCCATTTCCACATCGAGCTCATCCGCGCAAACCTGTACCACCGCGGTCAGGATGCCTTGCCCAAGCTCAACTTTCCCAACCATCAGCAACACAGACTGGTCTTCGCTTTGAATACGGATCCAGG
Source organism: Betaproteobacteria bacterium (assembly GCA_009922295.1). Lineage (GTDB taxonomy): Bacteria > Pseudomonadota > Gammaproteobacteria > Burkholderiales > Burkholderiaceae_C > Rhodoferax. Next base: position 3,138 of record RFWA01000288.1, on the reverse strand, counting down.
CACTCAAGGTCCGATTGACTTGCAAGTCACCAGGTAGCCGAGGTTTGTCAGCAGATGCCGCCTGCTGGGAGTGCACATCCAGCAGCGGGATCGTGAAACCAAGCGCCAGAAATCCAGAGCGTTTCAGGAAACGACGACGCGAATCAGATGTCAAACGTGTCATTTCAGGCTCCTTGCGCCGCGCGCATCACGGCACGAACAATGCGGTTATGCGCACCACAACGGCACAAATTACCATCCAGGGCAATCCGGACCTCGGACTCCGTAGGCCGCGGGTTGCGATCCAGCAGCGCCTGGGCCTGCATGATCATGCCGGAGGTACAGTAGCCGCACTGGCCGGCCTGCTCTTGCACAAAGGCCTGTTGGAGTCGGCTGGGTGCTCCAGCTTCGCTAAGGCCTTGCAGAGTCACAACAGACCGGCCGCTTGCGGCCGAAAGCGGGAACACACAGCTGCGCTGCGGATCGCCATTAATGAGCACGGTACAGGCGCCACATTGCGCCTTGCCACAGCCATATTTTTGACCATTGAGACCAAGGTCATTGGCCAAAATCTGAAGCAGCGGCTCGGTGGGCGGGGCAGACGACTCGACCATCTGTCCATTGACTTTGAAACGAATCACAACTATCTGCCTTCTAGGTTCAATTTCCACGAAAAACGGGTTTTGGATACAACATCCAAAACCCGTTTTCACTCAAATAATGGTCGGGGCGAAAGGATTCGAACCTTCGACCCTCTGGTCCCAAACCAGATGCGCTACCAGGCTGCGCTACACCCCGACTGGCGTGTATTGTAGCGGGTGGCTGGCGCTGTTTTCCCCAACACTCGCACTGATTCTGGAATCGCCAGCGCCCAACTTGTTAAATCCCCGCCGGCAACGCCACCTGCGTGCCAATACCCATGGCTGCGCTACAGTTCACCTATGTCAATCCCAGTCTCGCAGTTACCCTGGCTCGCACCTGGAGCGGCCTTCCCCGAGCCGGGCCTTGCCTGGGGACCAGGTACACCGGCGCCAGGCTTACTGGCAGCCGGCGGCGCGCTCGACCTAGATACCTTGCAACAAGCCTACAGCCGAGGCATATTTCCATGGTTCAGCGAAGGGCAACCTCTACTATGGTGGAGTCCAGACCCGCGAATGGTTTTACAGACCTCACAGTTTGTGCTGCACCCTTCCCTGAAAAAAAAGATTCGTAAATTTGCACGGACGCCTGACTGCGAGATTAGGTTTGATACCGCGTTCCGTGAAGTCATTCAGGCCTGTGCCAAAAGTCCGCGCAAAGGACAGCCCGGGACCTGGATACTGCCACCCATGATTGAGGTCTACTGCGAGCTCCACCATGCTGGCCTAGCCCACAGTGTTGAAATCTGGATCAACGGTAAACTGGTCGGCGGGCTGTATTGCGTGGCTTTAGGCTGCGCGGTTTTTGGTGAGTCTATGTTCAGCCTTGTTAGCGACGCGTCGAAGATATCACTGGCTGCACTTGTCGCCTTTTGTCGCCAGCACCGCATTGAGCAGATCGACTGCCAGCAAAACACTGCCCATATGGCTTCGCTCGGTGCGAAAGAAGTGCACCGGACGCAGTTCATTGCTGGTGTTTCTATTGCTCTGCAATGCGCTGAGCCAACCTGGCAATTTGACCCCAAATACTGGGCACTGATCATGCCATCGGGGTTGCAAACGACATGACCCATCTCAAGGACCTTCCATTGCAGACGGTGCAGTTTTATGCAACGGCGCCGTACCCTTGCAGCTACCTGGCTGATCAGCAAGCCAGATCGCAAGTGGCAACACCCAGCCACCTGATCAATAACGAGACGTATTCAGCACTGGTTGCAAAAGGCTTTCGACGCAGTGGCATGTTTACCTATCGCCCCTATTGCGATGGCTGCCGCGCCTGCATCCCGCTGCGTGTATTGGTGGACAAATTCAAACCGGACCGGAGTCAGCGCAGGGCTTTTGCTCGACACGGCACATTACAAGCTAGGGTACTTGACCTCTGCTTTGTTGAAGAGCATTACCTGCTGTACCTTAAGTATCAAAGCGGTCGTCATGCCGGCGGCGGAATGGATCAGGACAGCGTTGATCAGTACACCCAGTTTCTTCTTCAAAGCCGCGTGAATTCCAGGCTGGTAGAGTTTCGGCAAATAGGGTCTGACGGCGGGCCCGGACAACTCAAGATGGTGTCCATACTTGATGTGCTTGACGACGGCATCTCGGCGGTCTACACGTTCTACGAACCCGAACCTCATTGCAGCTACGGCACCTACAACGTTCTTTGGCAGATTGAACAGGCCAGCACACTCCAATTGCGCTATGTCTACTTAGGCTATTGGATTGAGGCCAGCCAGAAAATGAGCTACAAGTCTCGCTTTTCGCCGATGTCGTTGCTAATTGATGGCCAATGGGTGATCGAACCATCGGGACGTAGGTGAGACTCTGGCACCAATAACCCGACCCGACTCGATTATTTTTTCATATGGTAAAATTTACGTGTGCAATCCAGGAGCAAGATGTCAAAGTCAGATAACGTTACGCCGACCACGCCAACCGTACAAGTCATTGAACGTATGTTTGCCTTGGTTGATGTACTGGCATCACGGGAGGAGGCTATTTCACTTAAAGAGATTAGCGAGAAAACGGGGCTGCATCCCTCGACCACACACCGGATTCTCAACGACTTGGCTACCGGCCGATTTGTGGATCGCCCGCAGCCTGGGAGTTACCGTCTAGGGATGCGTTTGCTCGAGCTGGGCAATCTGGTGAAAAGCCGGCTCAACGTGCGCGATGCTGCCTTGCTGCCGATGCGCGACTTGCACAAACTGATACAGCAGCCTGTCAATCTCAGCGTACGTCAGGGTGACGAAATCATTTACGTGGAGCGAGCCTACAGTGAACGATCGGGCATGCAGGTGGTTCGGGCGATTGGCGGCCGTGCACCGCTTCACCTGACATCGGTTGGAAAGTTGTTTTTAGCTGCCGATGACCCCCTGCGAGTTCGGTCTTATGCTACTCGCACCGGCTTGACTGGACACACCAAAAACAGCCTGACTCAATTACCAGTTCTCGAGCGAGATTTGTCCAGAGTCCGTCAATACGGCTTTGCGCGCGATAACGAGGAACTTGAACTCGGCGTTCGTTG
>RFWA01000287.1 GCA_009922295.1 Betaproteobacteria bacterium | reverse complement strand
CCACCAGATAAAAATCGCGAATCCCAGAGCAATGACGGCATCGTTCATCCTTGGCTTTCAGTAGTCAAGAGAGCGTTTTTACCAAGCTGGAAGCATGCGAACCTGTGCCGGAAGCTCGTGCCTTTGGACCGGCAAGAAATACAGACGAACAAAAGTTGCAGCGCCCGTGATAGCCCAGCGAGCCCGTTGCAAATTGCCGATCAGTCCACCCCTGCTCTTGGCCTTGTTCATCTCGGTCTGCACCTTGAAGAGCGTCGACAAGCCTTCCCGAAAAGCGGGATGATCGATATCAAGGCTGACCGGGAACACCTGCCGGGTGATGTCATTGGTGATACGGAATACGTCGTAATCGTACGAGTCTGACTCAAGCCCCATCTCGTGGTGCAACATAGGGCGGGTATGGTCGCGCACGTACATGGTGGCGTAAACCGCCAGCAAAAAGAAGCGGATCCAATAGACGTTTCCGCCACGCAGCAGATGCGGGTTGGCCCGCATGATCAGGGCGAAAGATTCCCCATGGCGGAACTCATCATTGCACCAGCGCTCAAACCAGCGGAAGATCGGATGGAATCGTTTGTCCGGGTTTTTTTCCAGTTGGCGAAATATGGTGATGTAGCGCGCGTAACCAATTTTTTCGGACAAGTAGGTCGCGTAGAAAATGTACTTCGGCTTGAAATAGGTATAAGCCTTGGTGCGCTTGAGGTCACCCAGATCAATACCCAGACCGAAGTCCTTGAGCGACTGGTTGATAAAGCTGGCGTGACGGGATTCGTCCCGCGCCATGTATCGCATCAATTGCTTGATGTCTGGGTTCTCAACGTTCTTGAAAATCTCGTTGTACAAAATACATCCCGAGAACTCCGAGGTCAGCGAGGAGATCAGGAAATCCAGAAATTCCTGGCGCATTTCCGGGCTGACCTGAGAGAAGCGCTCCGCCACTTCCTTGGCGAACTCAGGCGTTCTCTGAAAGTGGTCATGGTTGTTGTCCCCCTCGTACTCGGCCATCATGGTGTCCCACTCACTGCGCATCGAAGAGATATCAAGACGATCCATGGCGGCAAAGTCAGTGGTGTAGAAGCGCGGGCTGAGCATGGTGCTCTCTACCGCCTTTTGAGAGGCTTTTTCGGCAGAATCAATGGTCGAGGAGGCTTGCATGGAAAATTGCTCGGTAAATGGAATCGGATGAAGTTCTAGGTCTATTCCGGCCGCATGGCCAAGAAGCGCGCAAATTCTGCCGTGTTGGTTGGACCGAAAGACTCAAGGTCCACACGATGCCCAGTGCTTGGATCCATCAAGGTGACCCGCCCGTCCACCCTGGCAACCAAGTCAAAGGGCAGGTTCGAACCAAGTCCACGTGAATGCCGTTCGCGCGTCAGGGCACGCAGTGCGCCCCGCACAAAGCCCTGCTCGCCGTGCAGCACTGTCAGCGTCTCGCCAGTACGGCCGTCGGCCACCAAGACACCACCGTCTTTCTGGTCCTGGAACAATAGTGAGCGCTGCACCGTTGGTGCCGCAGCCCGTTGGTCTGGCCCGTTGCCCGTGATCCGAACCAACCCGACGGCTATGAGCGAAAAAGCAATGATGCCGCCGGCGCAAAAAAGTACCCACCTTGGAAAGGTGTCAACCGCACCGCCAGGAGGCTTAGCGGCCAAGTTCATGCTGCTCATGTGGGGCTGACTTGAAAAGCGAGAGCATCTCGGCCAGCCTCTACCGGCGCAACGGCCACTGCTGCCAAGCCAGTCGCCTGAGACCATGCGTCCCGCAACTGAACAGCGACGGCGCGAGCATCAGGCACAGCCCGCAGAGTGGGTTCGGTCTTTTTGATGCGCCATGGACGCACGCTAGGCCAAAGGTGTACCCAGGCAATGCGGTCTTCGCCAGTCAGGGCCAGAGAAATATCACCAAAGCCGCCCGGCATATCTCTGACGTCCGCTGCGCTCATGCGCTTTAACGGAAGGTTGAATGTTACGGTCAACACGATCCCCAAACGCATCACCACGCGCTTGTTGGTGAGTGTGTACACCGTGGTGCGCGCCGTCATGAGCGCCAATAGCCAAACCGAGACCATGGCGACCACAGTGAGAGGAACGATCCATTTGACGGCCAATACTATCGCCAATGGTTCCGCGCCGGTTTCAAATGCCGGCCAGGCACAGGCCAGTGTCAAAAGCACGAAATAAACCGCCAGCTTGCGCATATGAAACGCCGAGACCGCCAGCGTCTTGGCATCTGGTGAGCCCTGCCACACAATCTGCTCGTCAGCGGGTAAGCGCTCGGGCAGGCCGTACTGGGGTTCAAACTCGTACTCGTGCCCTTGATTTTGGATCGTCATGGTCATTTCTCGTCGGGAAGAAAAGCTTGTTTCAGCTGGGATGTCAGATCAATGGCTCGCTGCGTTTGACATCGGCATACAAGGTCCCACCGCCGTAGTAGGCGCTGATCTTGTCCTCTTCCAGTTTCGTCACCTGGTCAGGGTGACTCAAGGCTGGCACAGCTGCAAAATGACGGGCATAGACCGCGTGGACCTCCACCTGATTACGACGGATCAAGGCAAATGGAATGGGCAGCAATACCGTCCTGCCACCAGCGATCTCGACCTCGAGGTAGCGAAACATCATCTCGGCCGAATCAATCCAGATGTCTTTGACCGTACCGGCGTGCTTGCCATCGCCGGCCATCACCGGCAGGCCACGAGGATCCACATCCTGAGCAGCAACCGTGTAGTCGCTGGCAATGCGCAGCGGCTGCAGCAAGGGTGCACCTGAGTGGCTGCGCTCTGGCACATCTTCGCGCATGACGTACGCACCCGCGCCGACGCCTGCAAGCATGGCGTCACCAACAGGAACGATGGGCATACCCAAAGTAGGACCCTTTGGCACTGCATGGACCGGTGGCTCTTTGCGAGTCAGATCGGGTACGGTGACGCTTCTGCCACCCTCCAACAAAAAGGTCTTGGGAGCGGGTATCGGGAAACCTTTGACCACTGCGCGTCCACCGCTATCCGATTCCATCGGATAACCCTCACGGTGGTTTTCCTGGGCAATGTAGTAGATCAGGCCGGCGAAAAAGATCCAGAACACATACAAGAGTATTTGGGCAAGATCCACGTAGCCGGTAATATTTCCAATAGTTTGCATGGCGACTTCTCCTTAATGACAACTAAGCGTGTGACTCGGTCAAGCCGAGGGTTGGTGGAACAAGGGGTGAAACATTGGGTTGGCGCCTGACCATCGGACCGATGGCGACCAGGGTGACAAACAGAAGCAGCATTTCCACGTGGTAAACCATGCTGTAGGCGACCGACGGGTCGGCCATGGCCGGGCCCCACAAGCCCTGTGTGGTGATGCCTGTGACCGCGTCGCGCAGAGCGCCGCCGAAAAACATGGAGATACCCGCCGCAGCGGATTGAACAGCGCCCCAGGCGCCGAGGGCAAGCCCAACAAAGCCGGCCTCCATGCGCATGGCGGTGAACAAGGTTCCAACCGCGAACATGCCGCCGCCGAAACCAATGCCAAGCGCGCCCGCACGGAAGAGCCACCCCGCGTCGAGGGGCGCAGAAAAAATGACCGCCGAAAATGCAGGCAATCCAGCCAAAGCGCCGTAAGCCGCAAGGCGCATAGGATCAACGCCCTTGGACAAGCGACGGCCAGCGACGTAAAAGCCAAGCAGACCACCAGCAGCCAGCATCGCCGTCAGCGCACTGGTGGCACCAACGCTGAGTTTGAGGATTTCGCCCCCATAGGGCTCGAGCACAATATCCTGCATGTTGAAGGCTGCTGTCCCAAAGGCGGTGACCCAGAGAAAGCGACGCGCCTGTGGCATGGCGATGAACTTGGCCCAAACTTCCTTGAAGCCCGGTTGCACTTCTGTCTTGAATGCCGCCGCGCGCTTGGGGTTGCGAGGCTCCTGCTTCCATAAGGCAA
>RFWA01000286.1 GCA_009922295.1 Betaproteobacteria bacterium | reverse complement strand
TCCGCGAGCACCGGGTCAGCCACCTGTGCGGCGCGCCGATTGTTTACGGGCTGCTGATCAACGCGCCCGAGTCGCTTCGCCAGGGCATCGGCCACCCGGTCGCCGGCCTGATCGCGGGCGCCGCGCCGCCGGCGGCCATCATCGAGGGCTGCGAGCGCATCGGCATCGACATTACCCACGTTTATGGGCTGACCGAGGTCTACGGCCCTGCGGCCGTCTGTGCCAAACAGGCCGACTGGGCCGGGCTGCCGATCGGTGAGCGTGCCACGCTGAACGCGCGCCAAGGCGTGGCCTACCCGCTGCAAGAGGCCATTGCCGTTTTAGACCCTGAGACGCTGGCACCGGTGCCAGCCGACGGCCAGACCATGGGCGAAATTTTCTTCCGTGGCAACCTGGTCATGAAGGGCTACCTCAAGAACCCGCAAGCCACCGAGGATGCCTTTGCCGGCGGCTGGTTCCGCACCGGCGACCTGGCCGTCCAGCACCCCGACGGCTACATCAAGATCCGTGACCGCAGCAAGGACGTGATCATCTCGGGCGGTGAAAACATCTCCAGCATCGAGGTCGAGGACGTGCTCTACCGCCACCCGGCCGTGCTGGTGGCCGCCGTGGTGGCCAAGCCCGACGCCAAGTGGGGCGAAGTGCCCTGCGCCTTTGTGGAGGTGCGCGACACGGCCAACGTGACCGAGGCCGATATCATTGAGCACTGCCGCGCTCATCTGGCACGTTTCAAGGTACCCAAGCAGGTGGTGTTCGGCCCGCTGCCAAAGACATCGACCGGCAAAATCCAGAAGTTTGCGCTGCGCGAGCAAATGCGCTCGGCTTCGGCGATGGATTGACACAGCCTGATAATCCGGCCATGTTTAAGCCCCACCTCGAACTGCTCAGCCTCAAGAATGCCTGCCAGCGCCTGGCCGAAGGCTGGATTCGCTACCAGCAGAACCAGGGCGACACGCAACTGCGCGACGGCTTGATCCAGCGCTTTGAGTTCACCTATGAACTCAGCCACAAGATGCTCAAGCGCTACCTGGAGGCCACCTCAGGCACACCCGATGCCTTTGACGCCATGCCCTTTGCTGACCTGATCAGAACCGGCAACGAGCAGGGCCTGCTCCTCAGCGACTGGCCCCGTTGGCGGTTGTTCCGCGAAATGCGCGGTAAAACCAGCCATACCTATGATGAGAACGTCGCCCTGGCGGTGGTGGCCGACATTTCCGCTTTCATGGAAGAAGCCCAGTTCCTGTTGGCTCAATTGCAGGCGCGGACCCATTGACATGACGCTACCCATCTCGGTTGCGCCGCAGGAGTGGGCGATTATTCAGGGTATTCTGAAAGACATCGTCCCGCACCGTACAGTCTGGGCCTTTGGCTCCCGGGCCCGCTTTGCAGCCAAACCCTACTCTGATCTGGATCTGGCCGTGGTGGGCGTAACGCCCCTGAGCCTTGAAGAATCAGCCCGCCTGCATGAGGCGTTTACCCAATCCGACCTGCCCTACAAAGTGGACGTGGTGGATTGGGCCTCTACCTCCCCCGAGTTCCAGGCCGTGATTGCACAACACCATGTGGTGGTGCGGCCAGCCGACCCTCTACCGGCCCCGTCGGCATGACCCCAGCCGGGCTACGGTGACGTAGGTGCCGACCGCACCAGCAACACCACCGCCCTCGCCTCCATCGCCTGCCCAAGCCCGACCGGGCCCAGCTTTTCGGCAGTTTTGGCTTTGACGTTGACCTGATCCAACGCCAAGCCCAGAGCCTCAGCGATGCGGGCGCACATGGCCGGGATGTGCGGCATCAGTTTGGGCGCCTGGGCGATCACGGTGCTGTCGATATTGCCAATGGCCCAGCCGGCCACGCGCACCCGCCGCGCGGCCTCGGCCAGCAGCACCATCGAGTCGGCGCCCTTGAAGGTGGGGTCGGTGTCCGGGAAATGGCGGCCGATATCGCCCAGCGCTGCTGCCCCCAGCAGCGCGTCGGTGATGGCGTGCAGCAGCACGTCGGCGTCCGAATGCCCCAACAGGCCCAGATGGAATGGCACGGTGACACCGCCGTGGGTGTCCGACAGCAGCAGCGCCTCAGCCAGTGCAAAGTCTTCCGGGTAGGTGACCTTGAAGTTGCGCGCGCTGCCCGGCACCAGCCGGGGCTGCCAGCCCATGGACTCCATCGCGCTGGATTCGTCGGTCACCTGCTCGCCCGCTGCCTGCAGCGCCTGAAGCAGCATGCCGATGCGAAACATCTGCGGCGTTTGGGCCAACCACTTGTCGGCCCGGGCCACCGTGGCGGCCACGCGGCCATCTTGCTCGGCTTTCAGGGTATCGGCCAGCCGGTGCGCCAGCAAGCCGCCCACCGGGTCCGAGAGGCAGGCGTCAATCAGGGTGTCGATCTGGGCAGGGGTGATCAAGCAGCGCGCCGCATCGTGCACCAGCACCCAGTCTTGAGCATCAGCGCCCTGTTGCAGCAAAACATTTAGACCATTAAAAACGGTCTCAGACCTTGTCGCGCCGCCATTGTTAGCTATCAAATACTGAGCACTGAGATGGTCAAGTACAGTGTCGCCCGCAGCCAGGATAAGCGCTACCCGGTGCAGCCGCGTCACCCCAGCGAAGGCCGCCAGCGTGTGCATCACCAAGGGCTGGCCCGCCAAGGCCTGGTACTGCTTGGGACCGGCCGAGCCCGCGCGTGAGCCGCTGCCGGCGCAGGGAATCAAGGCCCAGAGGCGGGGCAAAGCGGGTGAATTGAGCGGGTGATCAGGCATAGGCTTGACACCATTCTAAAATCCCAAACAGAAACACATGGATTTACCCAAACTGAACCCGGGCAAGCGCTACACGCTGCCCCGCCCGACCGGCTCTGCCGACGCCCTTTTACTGGCCCGCCTGGGCCAACGCGACAAGGACGAGCACCGGCCCACAGCCATTGTGACGGCCGACGCCGCCGACGCTCAGCGCCTGCTCGAAGAGATCGCCTTCTTTGCGCCGGAGCTGCGCTGCGTGCTGTTTCCCGACTGGGAAACCCTGCCCTACGACACCTTTTCGCCGCATCAAGACCTGATCAGTGAACGGCTGGCCACGCTCTGGCGCATCAGCCAGCGCGACCGCGAAGCTGGCGCTGATCTGATTTTGCTGCCCGCTACCACAGCACTGTACCGACTGGCGCCACCGGCTTTCCTGGCCGGCTACACCTTTCAGTTCAAGGTCAAACAACAGTTGGACGAGGCCAAGCTGAAAGCCCAGCTCACGCTGGCCGGCTACAGCCACGTGACGCAGGTGGTCAGCCCCGGCGAATACGCTGTACGCGGCGGCTTGATCGACCTGTTTCCCATGGGCAGCCTGGTGCCGTTCCGGGTGGACCTGTTTGACAACGAGATCGACAGCATTCGCACTTTTGATCCTGACAGCCAGCGCAGCCTGTACCCGGTGCCCGAGGTTAGGCTGCTGCCGGGGCGTGAATTCCCGATGGACGACGCTGCGCGGGCCCGCTTTCGCAGCCGCTGGCGCGAGTTGCTGGAAGGTGACCCCACCAAGAGTCGCATTTACAAGGACATTGGCAACGGCGTAGCTACCGCGGGTATTGAGTATTACCTGCCCCTGTTCTTTGACGAGACCGCCACGGTGTTTGATTACCTGGGCGCCGATGCCACGGTGGTGCTGCACGGTGACCTTGAGCCGGCTTTCGCCCATTTCTGGCAAGACGCCCGCGAACGCTACCGCCTGGTGCAAGGCGACCCAGAACGCCCAGCTCTGGCGCCCGAAGCACTGTTTTTAAGCGCCGAGCAGTTTTACGGCCGCGTCAACGCCCATGCCCAGTTGTCGCTGCGCCCAACGGTGAGCGATGTGGCAGACAACGCGCATTTCCAGGCCCTGGGCGAGTTAGGCGTGGTGCGTGGCGCCGAAGACCCCTTGGCCCGCCTTAAAACCCATTTGCGCAACACGGCGCATCGGGTGCTGGTGCTGGCCGAGAGT
>RFWA01000285.1 GCA_009922295.1 Betaproteobacteria bacterium | reverse complement strand
TTCGTGGTGGGTGACGCCACTTTGAACCGCTTCTTCAGCTTCCACGTGATTGCGGTGCCCCTGGTGCTGCTAGGTTTGGTGGTGGCACACATCATCGCCCTGCACGAGGTCGGCTCCAACAACCCTGATGGCGTTGAGATCAAGGCCAAGCGTGACGCATCGGGCAAACCGCTGGACGGCATCCCGTTTCACCCTTATTACACGGTGCACGACATCTTTGCCGTCAGCGTGTTCCTGATGGTGTTCACGGCGATTGTGTTCTTCGCCCCGGAAATGGGTGGCTACTTCCTGGAGTACAACAACTTCATCCCGGCTGACCCGTTCAAGACACCGTTGCACATTGCGCCAGTCTGGTACTTCACGCCTTTTTACTCCATGTTGCGGGCCGTCACTGACGAGATGATGTACGCCCTGATCGCTTGCGTGCTGGCGGGTGCTTATCTGGCCGTGGCGCGTGTTCGCATGCCAACCCTGTTCAAGGGCGTGATTGTCGGCGGTGCAGCAGTGGTCATCGCCATGATGCTGTCGATCGACGCCAAGTTCTGGGGCGTGGTGGCCATGGGCGGCGGCGTCGTGATCCTTTTTTTCTTGCCTTGGCTTGACAACAGCCCGGTCAAGTCGATCCGCTACCGCCCTGATTGGCACAAATACCTGTACGCGGTTTTTGTTCTCGACTTTCTGGTGCTGGGCTACTTGGGCATGTTGCCGCCTTCCGCCATTGGTGGTCGTGTGTCGCAGGTCGGTACGCTGTTCTATTTTGGGTTCTTTCTCCTGATGCCCTGGTGGAGCCGTCTGGGAGAACCGAAGAAGGTGCCTGATCGTGTCACCTTCACGGCCCATTGAACTGGGGAAAGAAATAATGAGAACCATGAGTTTTGCAAAGAAGTTGGCCGCCGTGATCCTGATGGCCGTGGGGTTAGCGGGTTTGGCGCATGCCAGCGGTGGCGGCTTGGCCTGGGACAAGGCCCCGAACAAGACAAATGACATGGCTGCGCTGCAAAACGGCGCCAAGATTTTTGTCAATTACTGTCTGAATTGCCACTCGGCAGCCTACATGCGCTACAACCGGCTGCAAGACATTGGCCTCACCGAAGAGCAGATCAAAAGCAACCTGTTGGTAACCAACGCCAAGATTGGCGAGACCATGAAGGCGGCCATAGACCCGCAGCAGGCTAAGGCTTGGTTCGGCGGTAATCCGCCAGACCTGACCGTGATTGCGCGTTCCCGTGCCGGTGCCAATGGCTCTGGCGCCGACTACCTGTACACCTATTTGCGCACCTTCTACCGGGACGCGGACAAGCCGACGGGTTGGAACAATCTGGCATTTCCCAACGTCGGCATGCCGCATGTGCTGTGGCAGTTGCAGGGTGACCGCCGGCCGGTGTTCGACACCCTCAAAGAGCATGGTCATGAGGTGCAGATCTTCAAGGGCTGGGAACAGGTCAGCCCCGGCACCATGACACCTTTGCAATTCGACCAGTCCATTGGGGACCTGGTCAGCTACCTGCAGTGGATGGGCGAGCCAAGCCAAAACACCCGCGTTCGCATCGGGGTCTGGGTTTTGCTGTTCCTTGGCGTCTTTACCGTCTTTGCCTGGCGCCTCAACGCAGCCTACTGGAAAGACGTCAAGTAGTACTGAGCAAGCGCTTCGTCCGCGCCCTGCGGGGTCGGGTCGGGGCATTCTGGAGTGGGCCTGTTTGCGCAGCCCACTCTTTTTGATTTTTAGGAGCCTCCGCCATGATGGTGCTTTACTCGGGTACGACCTGTCCTTTTTCCCACCGCTGCCGTTTTGTGCTGTTTGAGAAAGGCATGGATTTTGAAATCCGCGATGTCGATCTTTACAACAAACCCGAAGATATCAATGTCATGAACCCGTATGGGCAGGTGCCCATTTTGGTCGAGCGGGACCTGATCCTGTATGAGTCAAACATCATCAATGAGTACATTGACGAGCGGTTTCCGCACCCGCAGTTGATGCCAGGGGATCCGGTTGACCGGGCGAGGGTACGCTTGTTCCTGCTCAATTTTGAGAAGGAGTTGTTTGTTCATGTCACCACTTTGGAGTCTCGCACCGCCAAGAGCAATGAGAAACTGCTGGAAAAGTCACGTGCCCATATTCGCGACCGCCTGACACAATTGGCACCGGTGTTCCTTAAAAACAAGTACATGCTGGGAGACGGTTTCTCTATGCTGGATGTGGCCATCGCCCCGCTGTTGTGGCGCCTGGATTATTACGGCATTGAACTGAGCAAAAATGCAGCGCCGCTGCTCAAATACGCCGAGCGTATTTTTTCGCGCCCGGCTTACATTGAAGCGCTGACGCCGTCCGAGAAGGTCATGCGCAAATAACACTTAGGGTCTGGTCATGATTGAAGCGCCTGACACCACCTCAACCCGTCCTTACCTGATCCGCGCTCTCTACGAGTGGTGTACCGACAATGGGTTCACGCCCTACGTGGCGGTAGCCGCTGACGATAGCGTGCAGGTGCCGCGTGAGTATGTGAAAGACGGTGAGATTGTGCTGAACATCAGCTTCGACGCGACCAGCTCGCTCAAGCTTGGCAATGAATTCATCGAGTTCAAGGCCCGTTTTGCCGGCACGCCGCGTGAGATCATGGTGCCAGTGGGGCAGGTGCTGGCCATATTTGCCCGCGAAAATGGCCAGGGCATGGCGTTCCCGCGTACGTCTCCCAAGGCCACTAACTTGTTAGCAGCTGGTGCGGTGTCTTCCGCCCCGGCAGAAGCAGATACCACCACCAACCGTGCTCTGGCGCCTGATGCGGAGCGCCGTGTCGTTCCCTTATCCAGCGTTGACGGCGACCGACGCCAAAGCATCCCGCCGGATCAACCAGAGCCACCACGGACGCCTCCAACGGGTCCACGCCCAGCCTTGAAGCGCGTGAAATAGTTCGCGCGAGCAGCCAATGTCGGGCGTGGGTGCAGCTAAAATAGTGGCGTGCCGATTTAGCTCAGTTGGTAGAGCAACCGCCTTGTAAGCGGTAGGTCATCAGTTCGAATCCGATAATCGGCACCATTGCATCATATAAAGGCCTCTAAGGACAACTACTTAGAGGCCTTTTTCATTGGTAAATCAATGGCTTACGCAGCACCAAGGGCTAACAAGGACTATTGACAGCCAAACCAATACCGGGGAACATATCGGGGAACAGACCGGGGTAAACAGCGACTTTTCACAGTTGTTCCCCGTTCTGGCTGGAGAAATCCCGATGCTGACCGATGCCAAATGTCGAAACGCTATTTGTTCCCCGGACAAAAAACGGGCGCGATTCACCGATTCCGGGGGCCTGTATCTGGAGATAAGCCCGGCAGGATCGAAGCGCTGGTTCTGGAAAACCTACCTTGACGGGAAAGAGGGCCGCATGGCGTTCGGGAGCTATCCATCCGTAACCCTGACTGCGGCTCGCAAGGCCCGTGACGCGGCAAAGCTGCAAAAGTCACAGGGTATCGACCCCCAGCAAGCCCGGCAGGTTGAAAAGCTTAAGGCATCGGTGGGAAGTGGCGACACGTTGGAGGCTGCGGCCAATGACTGGCTCGAACGGGGCAAACCGAACTGGAGCGACACCCACTACGTCCGGGAGCGGCGTAACATCACAAAAGACCTTGTCCCGTATTTGGGCAAACGGGCTATCGGCAGCATCAAGCCAATCGAGCTATTGGCGGTGATCCAGCGGGTGGAGTCGCGCGGATCGCTAGACGTTGCCCATCGGGTCCATATCACAGCGCACGGGGTGTGGTGTCATGCGGTTGCAACGGGCCGGGCCGAACGGGATATTACGCCGGACATAAAGAAGGCACTCAAGCCCCACATCAAAGAAAACCTGCCTGCCATCATTGATCCGGCGCAATTGGCCGGGCTGTTACGGGCGATGGCGGGGTACAGTGGCGGGCCAGTTGTCCGGGCAGCGTTGAAGCTGGCACCGATCCTGTTTCAAAGGCCGG
>RFWA01000284.1 GCA_009922295.1 Betaproteobacteria bacterium | reverse complement strand
CTCGGCAATTTTGTCTTCGGCGGCAGACTGAGTTTTTCGCTGCAGGGTCACCCCTTCTTTGACCAAGGCCTCGAAGGCTTTGCTGCCCTCGGCTTGCGCCCGATGGAAGGCGCCCAGCCCAGCCTGCCAGATCTGTTGCGCTGAATCTTTGACCGCACTGGCTGGTGTTGATGCTGCGTCCGGGGCTGCTTGGGCTGAGCTGGCTCTGCTTGGGTTGGTTTTGGCCGAGTTGGCTTTTGGCGCGGCAGCTTTTTTCAATTTTGTGACCATGGGGCATCTCCTGAAGGAATTAATTTGACATCGACTTTGATCGTCGGGGCGGTGAAGATCATGGCTGCACTCTAAGCCTGCAGCGCGTTGCCGTGTAGGGATGTGCTTCTAAATCCGCAGCCACAAGCCCCAGCGATAATTCCAGGCGCTGACAGGCGGCCTGAAAGTGATCAGGCGTGACGGCGCTGGGGGTAATAAACATGATTCTGGTCACGGGCGGCGCCGGCTTTATCGGTGCCAATTTTGTGTTGGACTGGCTCAGTGCATCGGACGAGCCGGTGCTGAACCTGGACAAGCTCACCTACGCCGGCAATCCGGAAAACTTGGCCTCGCTGCAGGGCGACGTCAGGCACGTGTTTGTGCAGGGTGATATCGGCGACGCGGCCCTGCTGCCGCAGCTGCTGGCGCAACACCAGCCCCGCGCCGTGGTCAACTTTGCCGCCGAAAGCCATGTCGACCGCTCCATCTACGGGCCCGAAGACTTCATCCAGACCAATGTGGTGGGCACCACCCGCCTGCTGCAAAGCGTGCGCACCTACTGGCAGGGCTTGGGCGATGCGCAGCGCGCGGCCTTTCGCTTCCTTCATGTGTCCACCGACGAGGTGTACGGCAGCCTGGGCCCGGGTGATGCCGCCTTTACCGAGACCCACCGTTACGAGCCCAACAGCCCCTATTCGGCCAGCAAGGCCGCCAGCGACCACTTGGTGCGCGCCTGGCACCACACCTACGGCCTGCCGGTGCTCACCACCAACTGCAGCAACAACTACGGCCCCTACCACTTTCCAGAAAAACTCATCCCGCTGATGATCGTCAACGCGCTGGCGGGCAAGCCCCTGCCGGTGTACGGCGACGGCCAGCAAATCCGCGACTGGCTGTATGTCAATGACCATTGCAGCGCCATCCGCCGTGTGCTGCAGGCGGGCAGGGTGGGTGAGGTCTACAACGTAGGCGGCTGGAACGAAAAGCCCAACCTGGACATCGTGCACACGGTGTGCGCCCTGCTGGACGAGCTGCGGCCGCGTGCCGACGGCCACAGCTACCGCAGCCAGATCAGCTTCGTCAAAGACCGCCCCGGCCATGACCGCCGCTACGCCATCGACGCCCGCAAGATTGAGCAAGAACTGGGCTGGCGCCCCGCCGAAACCTTTGAGACTGGCATCCGCAAAACCGTGCAGTGGTACCTGGCGCACCCCGACTGGGTGGCTCATGTGCAAAGCGGGGCGTATCGCGATTGGGTGGCCAAGCAATACGACCCGCAGGCCAATAAGGCATGAAAATCCTGCTCCTCGGCAAAAACGGCCAGGTTGGCTGGGAACTGCAGCGCAGCCTGGCGCCGCTGGGTGAGTTGGTGGCGCCCGGCCGTGACGATGCGGGCCTGTGCGGTGACCTGACCAATTTGGAGGGCCTGGCGCGCACCGTGCAAGCCGTGCGGCCCGATGTGATCGTCAATGCCGCCGCCCACACGGCGGTGGACCGGGCTGAGAGCGAGCCCGAGCTGGCCCACACCCTCAATGCCCTGGCGCCAGGGGTGCTGGCGCAAGAGGCTGCCAAAGTGGGCGCCTGGCTGGTGCACTACAGCACCGACTATGTGTTTGACGGCAGCGGCAACCGCCCCTGGGCCGAAACCGATACGCCAGCGCCATTGAGCGTCTACGGCCGGAGCAAACTCGAAGGCGAGCGCCTGATCCAAGCCGCCTGCCAGCAGCACCTGATTTTTCGCACCAGCTGGGTCTACGCTGCGCGCGGCGGCAACTTTGCCAAGACCATGCTGCGCCTGGCGCAGGAGCGCGAGCGCCTGACGGTCATCAACGACCAGTTTGGCGCGCCCACCGGCGCTGAGCTGATTGCCGACATCACTGCCCACGCCCTGCGGCAGTGCCTGCGCCAGCCCCACGATGCCGGCCTGTACCACTTGGCCGCCGGCGGCGAGACCACCTGGCATGGCTATGCTACCCAGGTGCTGGCTTTAGCCAGGCTTGCCGACAGTGCTATCAACATCAAAGCAACCGAGATGTCTCCGGTTCCCACCAGTGCCTTCCCCACCGCCGCCCGGCGTCCGCTCAACTCCCGGCTGCAAACCCAGTTACTTCAGCAGGTGTTCGGTTTGACCCCGCCTCACTGGCGCTTGGGGGTCGCCCGGATGCTGGCAGAGGCTGATGTTCGTGTCACGACGACTTTATGACAAGCCCATGCGTGAGCACCTGTTAGCTCTGCCGCGCCTGGGCAAGCAGGGGGTGGTGATGGCACTGGACATTGGCCTGTGCCTGCTGGCCACTTGGCTGGCCCTGAGCCTGCGACTTGATGAGTGGCGGCTCCCTAACGGCGAGCAGGGTTGGGTGTATGCGGTGGCGCCCTTGCTAGCTGTGCCGGTCTTCATCCGGTTTGGCCTGTACCGCGCGATTTTTCGGTACACCGGGCAGGCGGCCCTGAACGCCACGGCCAAGGCGGTGCTGTTGTACGCGGTGATGCTGACAGCGGTGTTGCTGTGGCAGCGCTGGGCTAATGTGCCTCGCACGCTGGGTGTGCTGCAACCACTGATTTTCTTGTTTTTGGTGGGCGCCAGCCGGGCTGTAGCCCGTTTTTGGCTAGCGGGCATCGGCTTGATGGCAGCCAAGGGCCAAGGCCGGTTGCTGATTTATGGTGCCGGTGTGGCGGGAGTGCAGACGGCCTCGGCCCTGCAGGTGACCGGTCAACTGCGACTGATGGGTTTTGTGGACGACGACCCACTGAAGATCGGGCGCAGCCTCAACGGCGTGCCCGTCATCGGGCCGGCCGAGGTAGCCCGCTGGGTGGCTGACAAAACGATCACTGACATTCTGCTGGCCCTGCCCAGCGCCACGCGTGAGCGGCGCAACCAGATTCTGGGCAGCCTGCAGCACCTGCCCGTGCACATTCGTACCCTGCCGGCCCTGTCTGACCTGGCCAGCGGCCGCGTGACGGTGCAGGATATTCGCGAGCTGGATGTGGAAGACCTGTTGGCCCGCCCGCCCGTGCCGCCCGACTTGGCGCTGCTGGCCCGGGAGTTGACCGGTCAGGTGGTGCTGGTGAGCGGTGCTGGTGGCAGCATTGGTGGCGAGTTGGCGCGCCAGATTGTGGCCTGCCACCCGCGCCAGTTACTGCTGCTGGACCACAATGAATTCGGTCTGTACAGCATCCACCAATCGCTGTTGGGCCTTTGTGTCGGGCCGCTGGCGGGGGTGAAGCTGGTGCCGCTTCTGGGCAGCGTCGCCAGCCCGGAGCGGCTGCGGGCCATCTTTCTGCAGTACCGGCCTGCTACCGTGTTTCATGCCGCGGCCTACAAACATGTGCCGATGGTAGAGGACAACCCTGGGGAAGGCGTGCTGAACAATGTGTTTGGCACGCTGCACATGGCGCAGGCCGCTGACGACAGCGGTGCCCACCGCTTTGTGCTGGTGTCCACCGACAAGGCCGTGCGCCCCACCAATGTGATGGGCGCAAGTAAGCGGCTGGCCGAAATGGTGTTGCAGGCCTACGCCCAAACGGCCAGGCACACCTGTTTCACCATGGTGCGGTTTGGCAATGTGCTGGGCTCCAGCGGCAGTGTGGTGCCGCTGTTTCGGCAGCAGATTGCCGCTGGCGGACCGCTCACGGTCACGCACCCCGAGGTCACCCGCTATTTCATGACCATCCCTGAGGCGGCGCAGCTGGTGCTGCAGGCCGGCGCCATGGCAGTGGGTGG
>RFWA01000283.1 GCA_009922295.1 Betaproteobacteria bacterium | reverse complement strand
GGTGGTCAACTCCACCAAATCCATGACCGGCCACCTGCTGGGTGGCGCCGGTGGCATTGAGTCGGTGTTCACGGTGTTGGCCTTGCACCACCAGATCAGCCCGCCGACCATCAACATCTTCAACCAGGATGCCGAATGTGACCTGGATTACTGTGCCAACACCGCGCGGGCGATGAAGATCGACTGCGCGCTGAAAAACAATTTTGGCTTCGGCGGCACCAATGGCTCGCTGGTGTTCAAGCGACTGAGCTGATCGTCGTCCGCGCCTGACTTGCGTCGCCCAGAACGTCTGCCACCATGCATCAGGCCCCGGCGCTTGCATTCCAAGTGGCGCGTTCCCGGGTCCACGGCTATCTGTTGATTGCGCTGGCCGGTTTGGGGGCCCTGACCGGCGCTGCCTGGCTTCACCCCTTTGACGCCGCAGGGTGGCGCCAGGCGCTGTTTTTGGTCACTTTCCTATTTTTTCTGGTTATCGCCACTCGGCAGTGGCTGAGCTGGCCCAGTGGTGAATTGGTGTGGGATGGCCTGGTCTGGCATTGGCAGGGCACGGGTCCGTGGGCTGCTGAACGTGGCCAAGGCACGCTTCGGCATCACCTCGACTGGCAGTCTGGGCTGCTGTTGAGCCTGCAGCCTGAAGCTGGTGAGCGGGTTTGGCTGTGGGCGCAACGCGGCGACGATGGCCCGCAATGGGCGGCCTTGCGGCGGGCCGTGTTCGCGCCGGTCCGGTGGGTAGAGTCCAGCCCCAATGGCGACGCTGGCCAGGCCGGGACCCGTTGAGCAGTTCCACACCTCTTCCACCACCCAGCGACAGCGACGCCGTGCTGGTGCAGCGAGCCGTTGCCGGGGATCAGCGAGCCTTCGAACTGCTGGTCATTAAGTACCAGCGGCGACTGCAGCGCCTCATCGGCCGGTTGGTGCGAGACACCGATCTGGTCGAAGACATTGCGCAAGAAACCTTTATTCGCGCCTACCGTGCGCTGCCGCAATTTCGCGGCGAGTCCCAGTTTTACACCTGGCTCTACCGCATCGCCGTCAACACGGCGAAGAAGTTCTTGCAAGAGCGCAA
This sequence comes from Betaproteobacteria bacterium, assembly GCA_009922295.1. GTDB lineage: Bacteria > Pseudomonadota > Gammaproteobacteria > Burkholderiales > Burkholderiaceae_C > Rhodoferax. The sequence continues at coordinate 2,925 of RFWA01000283.1, read as the reverse complement.
ACGGTCGCCAACCATGTCGGACCGGGCTTTTGTCGCAAATGAGGACAACGATGAAACTTTTCGGGTCGTGGTGGAACCAATCAATGATGAGACGCCCGAGTCTGTGCTGGCGGCCAAGGAGATCGCTGTTGCGGTTAACAGTGGACTGGCGGCCTTGCCGCTTGATTTGCGTCAAGCGCTGACTTTGCGTGAGATTGAGGGCTTGAGTTACGAAGAGATCGCCGCCGTGATGGACTGCCCAATGGGCACGGTGCGGTCTCGTATTTTTCGGGCGCGAGAGCTGATTTCCGCCAAATTGAAACCGATGCTGGAGAGACAGACTGGCAAACGCTGGTAGACCATCATGACCATAACGCCCGAACCACTTGATCGAGAGGCTGAGCTAGCGTCAGCTATGGCTGACGGACAGTTGAGTGGCGCTGAATTGGCAGAGGCGATTGACTGGGTCAGCGAGACCGAGGAAAGACGAATGCATTGGCACGACTACCATTTGATCGGTGAGGTCTTGCGTGGTGACCAGGTCAGGATGTCTGGCCAAGATGCGGCCTTTCTCGGGCGTCTGCGGGACCGGTTGCAGAGTGAGCTAACGCTAACCCGGGCCGCTGAGGCCGCCAACGATACCCGTTTTCACTGGGCGAGACTGATGGGTGTGGTGTTGCTGCTGGTGGGGTCGTTGCTGGGTTGGCAGGCATGGGTTGATTCGGATGAGGCAGACGGTAAAGCGCGACTGGTGCAGGCGCCGGCCGAGACCCCTGCGACCATGATCCGCGACCCCCAGCTGGATGCCATGTTGGCCGCCCACAAGCAGTTTGGGGGCGCCTCTGCTCTGCAAATGCCGGCGGGTTTTTTACGTAACGCCACCTTCCAAGGGGGTGCGCCTTGAGGCTGCTTGGCTGGCTGCTGGCCGGCTGGCTGTTGGCCCTTGCTGCCGCTGCGCAAACGCGGCAGGCGCCTGCCGCAGCAACCCCTGGCCCGGTTGAGGACCGGCGCTTGGGCGAGTGGTTGCTGCGGATGCACGACGCCTCGCGGCGGCGCGCCTATGTGGGCACCTTTGTCGTATCGGTCGGCAACAGCATGTCCAGTGCGCGGATTTGGCATGTGTGCGACGGTGAGCAGCAGATGGAGCGCGTCGAGACACTGACCGGTCCCCCCCGGTCGACCTTTCGTCGAAATGACCGGGTGCTGACGTTTTTCCCAGACAGCCGGGTGGTGGTGGCCGAGCGACGTGAATCCTTCGGTCTGTTCCCTAATTTGCTTCAGTCGGGAGATGCACCGGTCGCCCGGTTTTACAGCCTGCGGCCCGTTGGCCATGAACGTATCGCCGGCTTTGAGACGGATGTGGTTCAGTTGCGCCCAAGAGACAAACTACGCTTTGCCTACCAAATCTGGACTGAAAAAAAGACGGGCCTGGTGGTGAAGTTGCAAACATTGGATGTCGAAGGTCAGGTGCTGGAGCAGGCTGCATTCTCGGAACTGCAGCTTGATGCGCCGGTCAGCATGGCTCGGCGCCGAGGGCTGGGCGCTCAAGTCCCCGGTGCCTGGCTTTCAGCCGATGAGTTGCTACCGGCGTCCGGGCGCCAGCGTGGCTGACGGTCGCCACGACAGCACCTTGCAATGGATCTTTTCCGATGGCCTGGCGACAGTCTCCCTGTTTCTGGAGGACTTTGACCCCCGGCGGCATGGTCAACCCGGTGCCCAAGCGCTTGGCGCAACCCATACGTTGACGCGCCGCCTGGGGGACTGGTGGCTGACCGCCGTCGGCGAGGTGCCGCAGCAAACCCTTTTGACATTTGCCCAGGCCCTTGAGCGGCGCAAATAAAGCCCCACTTTTATTTTGTTTTTGTATGAAAGGTCGATCATGGTTTTAATCGATAAGAAAAAGCGGCAAGCGCTGGCGCTGGTCCTGTCCGTAGCTGCGGCAGTCGTTGTACTGCCGGCATCTCCCGCGCTGGCCCAGACCCGCACGCTGCCCGACTTCACCGACCTGGTCGAGCAGGTCGGGCCATCAGTGGTCAATATCCGCACCATAGAAAAAGTGGCTGCCCGTGCCGGTGCTGGTGGCACCGACGAGGAGATGCTGGAATTCTTCAAACGCTTTGGCCTTCCTATGCCCAACGTGCCGCGCCAGGCACCCAGACCAAACCGGCCTCAACCCCAGGAGGAAGAGCAACCGCGCGGGGTCGGCTCCGGCTTTATCCTGTCCTCAGACGGCCTCATCATGACCAACGCCCATGTGGTGGAAGGCGCCGACGAGGTCATCGTCACCCTGACCGACAAGCGTGAGTTCAAGGCCAAGCTGATTGGCGCTGACAAGCGCAGCGATGTGGCCCTGGTCAAGATCGATGCTGCAGGCCTGCCAGCAGTCAAGGTGGGCGACGTCAGCCGGCTCAAGGTGGGCGAGTGGGTGATGGCGATCGGCTCGCCGTTTGGACTGGAAAATACCGTGACCGCAGGCATCGTCAGCGCCAAGCAGCGCGACACCGGCGATTACCTGCCCTTCATCCAGACTGACGTGGCCATCAACCCCGGCAACTCCGGTGGGCCGCTGATCAACATGCGCGGCGAGGTGGTTGGCATCAACAGTCAGATCTATTCGCGCTCGGGTGGCTCGATGGGGATTTCGTTCGCCATTCCAATGGACGAGGCAGTCCGAGTGAGTGAGCAATTGCGTGTGTCGGGCCGGGTCTCTCGTGGCCGCATTGGGGTGCAGATCGACCAGGTGACCAAAGAAGTGGCGGAGTCCATCGGTTTGGGCAAAGCGCAAGGTGCGCTGGTACGGGCGGTTGAGCCCGGCGCTCCGGCCGAGAAGGCAGGCGTCGAGGCGGGAGACATCATCGTCAAATTTGAAGGCAAGGCCGTTGAAAAGTCGAGTGATCTGCCGCGCATGGTGGGCTCCACCAAGCCTGGCACACGCAGTGCTTTGAC
>RFWA01000282.1 GCA_009922295.1 Betaproteobacteria bacterium | reverse complement strand
GCATTTTGCACTGGAATTGACCCCTTGACACCTGTGGATTCCACCTAGACCATGCGTCCCGGTTTATGCACCTAAGCCGGCGTCGCGGCCAACACTTCTTCCAGGACAGTCAGACCCATGGCCACGCGTTGTGCGCCGGCCAGCCTAAGCGGCCGCATGCCGTCACGGGCGGCCTGTTGGCGCAAGGCGTCGGTGTCGGGCTCAGGCCGGATCAAAGCGCGCAGGGGCTCGGTCACCACCAGCAGCTCGTACAGGCCGGTCCGCCCCTGAAAACCCGTCATGCGGCAATCCACACAGCCCACGGCCTGGTAGGGCCGGTACTCGCCCTCCAGCGGCCAAGGGCCTAGGTCACGCGCCAAAGCTGTTAATGGCGTCACAACATCAGGCACACCGCAATGCAAGCACAGGGTACGGACCAAACGTTGCGCCAGCACCCCAAGCAGGGTGGCGTTGATCAGGTAGGGGGCAATGCCGAGCTCCAGCAATCGGGTGATGGCCGATGGCGCGTCATTGGTGTGCAGCGTCGAGAACACCAGGTGCCCGGTCAAGGCCGCCTGCACCGCCATTTCGGCCGTGGCCAAGTCGCGAATCTCGCCCACCATGATGATGTCCGGGTCCTGCCGCATCAGGGCGCGCAGGCCCTCCGGAAAGCCAAAACCGAGCTGCGGCTGAACCTGGGTCTGGTTGAACGATGGCTCGATCATTTCGATCGGGTCCTCCACCGTGCTGATGTTGACCGCTTCTGTCGCCAGTCGTTTGAGCGTGGCGTACAGAGTGGTGGTCTTACCGGAACCGGTCGGACCAGTCACCAGCACAATGCCATGGGGACGACTGAGCAGGGTCTCCCATCGCCCGGCGTCATGCTCAGAAAATCCGAGTGCATCCAGGTCCTTGACGGCGTGGTCAGGATCAAAAATGCGCATCACCATTTTTTCGCCAAAGGCGGTCGGCAGGGTAGACAGGCGCATTTCGACCTCCTCCGCCGCTCCGGGCCCACCCGCTGGCTGCGAGCGCCGGGTCTTGATGCGGCCGTCCTGCGGCCGGCGCTTTTCCATCACATCCATACGGGCCAGCAGTTTGATGCGCGCTGTCATGGCACCCAGCACGCCCATCGGTACCTGGTAGACCGGGTGCAACACACCGTCGATGCGAAAGCGGATCAGATGTCGCTGGCGCGCTGGTCGTTGGCATCCAGCGGCTTCTGCGCCCGACCCATTTCCACCAGTTGCTCAAAGTTGGCGACGCCGCTGGGGGAACCGGCCTTCTGGGCGGTGCGCACCGATTTGGCCAGCGCAAAAAACTCTGCCACCCAGTCGGTGACATAGGGCTCGGCCGTAGCCACCACCACTTCAGCTGCTGTCACTTGAATGGGCAGGATGTGGTGGCGCTCGGCGTAGGCGGCGCTCATGTCCACCAAGCGCCGCCAGTCCAGCGGCCCCGGGGTGGCTGTCATGCCATCAAGGGTTTGAACACACGCACCCATTTGTCGGCCGGCAGGCCCCAGCGTGTCTGGATTTCGGCCGCGCGTGATTGCAAGATCTCATGCCGTGGCCGGCTCCGGTTGCGTTGGGCCAGGACCACGGTGTTGCCCTCGCGGGTGGCCTTGAAGGCCCAGACCGCGTCGACGCCAAAAGCGGCCGAGATCTTCTCCACGCTGCGCACAAAACTGGAGGCCCGGCCAAACAAATTCACTGTCATGCAGCCGTCCTCGGTCAGCAGGCGCCGGCAGCAGTTGTAAAAGGGCAGACTGTCGAGCACTGGGGCCGCGGCTTCGTGGTCGTACAGGTCAACCTGCAGGGCATCTACGGTGCCCCACCAGCGCGGGTTCTGGATTTCGGCGGCCGCATCGGCCAGCACCACCTGCAGGCGAGCGTCGTCGGCGGCCAGCTTGAACCAGCCACGACAGGCCACCAGCACCTGGGGGTTCAACTCAATGGCGGCAGTCTTGATGCGCAGCTCTTTGTGGCAGAACTTGGTCAGCGACGCCGCACCCAGACCCAGCTGCAGCGCCTGCCGGTCAGCCACGCTGGCGGGCTCTACAAACAGCAGCCAGGCCATCATGCGCTGAATATATTCATGGACCAAGGCCGTCGGGGCATCGACCTGCATCGAGCCCTGGATCCACTCGGTGCCCAGGTGCAAGTGTCGAAACCGCCCGTCCTCGGAAAAGTTGACTTCGGGCAGGTGGGGCGTGCGCTTTTTCAAGATCAGCCCATTATCCCCAAAGCCGTTCACTATAAATTTAATAGCTACAAAGGCAAGTAGCGCAAGGGTTAGAGGCCTAAAAGGCTTGAAGAATTAGCCCGCCAAAAGCGGGCCCAGGCGCGGTAGCGCTGCCACCGCATTGGCGGTACTGGCCTGCGCCATGGCTTCGGGCGTGATGCCACGCAATGCCGCCAAGGCTGCGCCAATGCGTGGCAATTGCTGCGGGCTGTTGCGGCCCTGCGGCTCACCGGCGGCGCGTGCGGCCGCCGTGGCGTACAGCCAGTGCGGCGGCATGTCGGGTGAATCTGTCTCCAGCACCAGGGCCTCCAACGGCAGCTCAGTGGCCAGCCGGCGCAGTTGCAGCGCCCGGTCATAGGTGGCAGCGCCGCCAAAGCCGAGTTTGAGGCCGGCGCCCACCAGGCGCTGCGCCTGCTGAATGCTGCCATTGAAGGCATGAGCAATGCCCTGCCAGGGGCCCGCCCCGCCGCCAATTTCGCGCAAACCCTGGAACAGCTGATCGGCAGAGCGCCGCACATGCAGGATCACCGGCAGACCATGTTTGCGCGCCAAGCGCAGCTGCGCCCGGTAAAAGTGCATCTGCCGCTCCCGCAGAGGGCTCTGGCACAAGGCCGGCACAAAGTAATCCAGACCAATCTCACCCACTGCCACCAGGCGCGGGTCATCGCGCTGCGCCATCAGCGCGGCATCCAGCGCATCAAGGTCATGCTCACCGGCCTGTGCCACGTACAGCGGGTGAATGCCCAAGGCATAGCTGTCACCATGGGCATAGGCCAGGCTGCGAACAGCCTCAAAATTAGACACAGCGACGGCGGGCAGCACGCAGTGCACCACCCCGGCCTCTGCCGCGCTGGCGCGCACCTGGGCCACCTCCGGTGCAAATTCGGATGCGTCGAGGTGGCAATGGGTATCGATCCAGGACATCGTCAAGGGAAACTACCAAGCTAAAGACATTGATTTGACACTGTATTGTCATTAAACCAGCGCAAGCTGCTCATCTTCTTAGCCGCTTTGGCAAAGAGCTCAAGCCAACCACCCCCTTGAAGGAGATTTGAATGAAATTCCAGCACTCGGTCATTGCCGCCAGCATACTCGCGATCAGCGCCAGCGGTGTCGCTCTGGCCCAGGAAAAAACCCTGCGTCTTTTGACTTGGGCCGACTATGCACCGGCCGACATCGTCGCCCAGTTTGAAAAAGAAAGCGGCTACAAGGTTGAAGTGACCCTGTCCAACAACGAGGAGATGATCTCCAAGCTGCGCGCCACCGGCGGTGCCGGTTTTGATCTGGCCCAGCCCTCCCAAGACCGCATCACCGGCCCACAGCAGGAGTTTGGTATTTACAAGCCCATGGACCTGAGCAAACTCAAGGCTGAGCTGTTCATTCCGTCCATGCTGGACGCCACCAAGAAAAACACCACGCTGGACAGCAAGGTTTACGGTCTACCCCACATCTGGGGCACCGACGGCCTGGTGGTGAACACCAAGCTGACCAAGATGACCGACTACACCGACGTGTGCCGCGCCGATGTCAAAGGCAAAGTCTCTTTCCGCCTGAAGCGCCCCACGCTGATCGCCTTTGCTTTTGCCGCTGGCAAAGACCCGTTTGCGCTGTACAACGACACCAAGGCTTACACCGCGCTGATGGAAGACGTGGCCAAAACGCTCACCGCCTGCAAGGCCAATGCCAAATTTGTATGGGACAACAAGGATCAGTTATTCAATGGCATGCGTACCAATGAAGTGGTCGGCGCCATCATGTGGGACACCGGCGGCTGGAAGCTCAA
>RFWA01000281.1 GCA_009922295.1 Betaproteobacteria bacterium | reverse complement strand
GGCAAGCAGGTAGGTACGCTACACCTGCCCCACTCGCCCGATGACGACGCTTGGGGCGTGATCCCCTTCCCCGCCGCCTCCATCAAAAACGGCAAGGGGCCAGTGGTGGTGGTCTCAGGGGCCGTTCATGGCGATGAGTACGAGGGACCGGTGGTCATCGCCGAATTGATGCGGCAGATTCAGGTGAGGGACGTGGCGGGGCAATTGATTTTGCTACCCACGTTCAATGCGCCGGCTCTGAAAGCCGGTCGCCGCACGTCGCCGATCGATCACCTTAACCTTAACCGCGTGTTCCCCGGCGATGACCACGGTTTGCCGACGCAGCAAATCGCCCGCTATGTCACTGACCACATCCTGAGCCGAGCCGATGTCTACCTGGACCTGCACGCCGGTGGCCGCACCCTGTTCATCCAACCCAGTGCCCACGTGGTCATGGCTGACGGCATGCCAGCAGAACTGATCAAAGCCAACGCCCGACTGGCCGAGGTCTTTGGCGTTGGCATCACGGTGCAGACCAGCAATATGGGCGACTACCGCACCTCGGCCGGCTATGCCACGCTGAAGGGCATCCCTACCCTTGCGGCTGAAATGGGCATGGGCGGTTGGGTCACTGGCGACTCGGTTCGCGCCACGCGCGAGGCCACCCACCGGGTGCTCAAGCACACCGGCGTGCTGCCAAACATCACCACCGTGCCCGGTGCAAAAACACGCTGGACCCGCATCAATGGCGGCAAAGCCTATGTGTTTGCGCCGATGGATGGTTACTTTGAGCGCCGCTTTGCACTGGGCGAGCGCATTGAGGCGGGTCAGCTGGCCGGTCTGATGCACGCCCTTAACCGCCCCAACCTGGAGCCCGAGCCTGTGTACTTCCAGTCCGGCGGCACGCTGTACGCCCACGGTCTCATTGGCCATGTCCGTGCCGGTCAAAACCTGGCAGTTCTTGTCGAAGACGTGGCCGCACCGTTGTAAACCATGCTGACGTCCGAATCGCGCGCGCGCGACTTCCCCAGCCTGGCCGGGATGCACTACCTCAATAGCGCAGCAGAGAGCATTCCGCCCCTGTGCGTGCAGGATGCGCTGCAAGCCTACTGGCAGGACAAGCAGCAGGGCATGCGCGGACGAGATGGCCACTACGCAGCCATGGCACATTGCCGCGAGATCAGCGCGCAGTGGTTGGGGCTCACGCCTGAGGAGGTGTCGTTTTGCTCTTGCAGTGCCGAAGCCTACAACCTGCTCGCCAGCGCCCTGAATCTGCAGCACGCGGACGAGGTGGTGGTCAGCGATCTTGACTTTCCGTCTGGGGCAACGCCTTGGTTGGCTGCGCCCAATCAGCCAAAAGTCAAGGTATGGCGATCGCGCTCAGGGGGTCTAGACACCGCCAACCTACTGCCGCTGCTCAATACCAAGACGCGACTGGTGCAGGTCTCGCTGATCAGCTTTTACAACGGCTTCAGGCTGGACTGGCAACCTTTTCATGACGCGGTGCGGCAGTTGGCGCCAAACGCGCTGATTTCGGTCGACGTGACCCAGGCGCTGGGGCGGGTCGAGCTGGACTGCCCGGGTGCAGACTGCATCATTTCCAGCACCCACAAGTGGGTTCTGGGCCTGCACGGCGGGTGCATCGTGGGCGTTCCTGAGGCCAGGGCTGCCCAGTTGACGACCCGGGCAGGCGGCTGGTTTCAACTCAACAACGCCTTCGATACTGACCGCTTCGAGCGGCTTGGCACCAAACCCGGCGCTGCCAGTTGGTCGGTCGGCATGCCCAACTTTGCGGCCATCTACGCACTGAATGCAGGTCTGCGCTACCTTGCTGCCATCGGGGTAGACGCCGTAGCCCGAGTGGCTGACCCGCTGACCCAGGCGCTGCACGCTGGCCTGTTGGCACGAGGCATTGCGCCCATGTCACCACGACGGCATGCCACCGATTCCGGCATTGTGGCCTTTCAACACCCACGCAGCGACGCGATTCACATGGCACTGCAAGCCGAGAACATCCATGTGATGCACCAGGCCGGCCGCCTGCGCGTGGCCGTGCACGGTTACAACACCGAGGCCGATATCACCCAATTTCTGACCACACTGGACCGCGCCCTGCAGGGGCCATGAGGAGACGCACTGTGACAGCTACGACCACTGACTTTCTGCCCGGCGGCTACCGCTACCTGCCTGGTGTATTCCAGTATGCCGGCGGCGTGGCCGCCCTACCGGGCTGGCGCATTGAGCGCGCCCGCTTCATGACGCCGGTACCGCTGGCAGCAGGTTTTGATCGCATTGCCAGCGTACTGAAACAGGCCGGACGGCCTTTGACCGCTTTTTGCGCCTGCGAGTTGCAGTCGCCCGCGCCCTTTACCGAAGATGGCTTCAAAGCCTTTAACGAGGTCTATGTCGGCACACTGGCGCGCTGGGGCATTTACCAGCAGGGCGTCAACCCGGTAGCGCGTGCCAACACTTGCCCAGCCATAGCGCCACCGGACGGGCCGGCATTTCATGCCTTTTGCTACACCGTACCATCGACTCATGCAGCGCCCAGTTTTGTGGTGGCGGGCAGCGGTGAAGCGCCGGAGGGCAAGGGCAACTACCGTGACCACATCATTGCACTGGGCGACACCAGCCCCGATGGACTGCGCCGCAAGGCGGTGTGGGTGCTGGGCGAAATGGAGCGCCGAATGGACGCGCTGGGTGGCAGCTGGCAGAGCACCACAGCGGTTCAGGCCTATACCGTGCATGACCTTTACCCCTTTCTGGCCGAAGAGATCGGAAGGCGCGGGGCACTGCGCCAAGGCCTAACCTGGCATTTGAACCGACCGCCGGTGCAGGGCATTGACTTCGAGATGGACTGCAGGGCTATCGCGGTGGAGCACATGCTCACCGTCTGACACCCAGATACGGGCGGGGCCGAGTCCTAGAATCCAGCCATGCCCGCCTACCTGACCGCTGCCTTTTACAAGTTCGTCAACCTGCCCGACGCTGAGCAGCTCAGGCCAACGGTGCTGGCTGTTTGTGAACAGCATGCTGTCAAGGGGCTGATCCTGCTGGCGACTGAGGGCATCAACAGCACCATTGCCGGCCCGGCGGAAGGCGTGAGGGCCGTTCTGGCGCATCTGCGGCAGGACCCGCGCCTGGCCGACCTGCAGCACAAGGAGGCATGGTCCCAGCGCGCGCCCTTTTACCGCATGAAGGTCAGAATCAAAAAGGAAATCGTCACCCTAGGGGTTCGCGGCGTCAGCCCGACCCACATGGCGGGCACCTATGTCAAGCCGCAGGACTGGAACGCCCTGATCAGCGACCCAGCGGTGGTGCTGGTGGACACGCGCAACGGCTACGAGGTCGGCCTGGGCAGCTTTGCCGGTGCGATTGACCCCCACATCGCGCGCTTTGCCGACTTACCGCAGTGGGTGGCGAACGCGGCAGCGCTGCAGCCCACAGGCGGCAGAAAACCCAAGGTGGCCATGTTCTGCACCGGTGGCATCCGCTGTGAAAAATCCACCGCGCTATTGCGGGCGCAAGGCTTTGACGAGGTCTACCACCTCGAAGGCGGCATCCTCAAATACCTGGAAACGGTTCCGCCCGAGCAGAGCCTGTGGCAGGGTGAGTGCTTTGTGTTTGATGAGAGGGTCTCGGTAGGCCACGGGCTGCAGACCGGACCGCACGGCCTGTGCCGGGCCTGCCGGCAGCCTCTCACGGCCGCAGATCAGGCCTCGTCGCAATTCGAAGCAGGGGTGAGTTGCCCCAAGTGCGCCGACCACACCAGCGAGGCGCAAAAAAACAGCGCGCGCGAGCGTCAGCGTCAGTGGGAACTGGCTAAATCTCGACAGCAAGTCCACATTGGGGCACCCAGCGTACCCCGTCATCCTCTTGCAGCGGTGGATCCAGCGCAGCTTGGATCCGCCGCCTCAGGGGCGGCTTAGGCAGACAACTGCAGGCGCGAGCGCGCAGTCGCGTACTCGCGCTTGAGCTGGGCCACGTAATCGGCCGTGCTCTGGATTTTGGTGATCGCACCAATGCCCTGGCCGCAG
>RFWA01000029.1 GCA_009922295.1 Betaproteobacteria bacterium | reverse complement strand
CGGCATCGCTCCCCAGGTTGCCGGGTCGGCCTGGGTCGCTGACAGTGCCCAAGTCATTGGCAATGTCGCCTTGGCCGCCGACACCAGCATCTGGTTTGGCGCCGTGTTGCGTGGGGACACCGAGACCATACGCGTCGGGCGCGGCAGCAATATTCAGGACCTGAGTGTGCTGCATGCTGATGTGGGCAGCCCGCTGACCGTGGGCGAAGACGTGACGGTGGGGCACCAGGTAATGCTGCACGGCTGCACCATTGGCGACGGCTCCTTGATCGGCATTGGCGCCGTGGTTCTCAATGGCGCGGTGATTGGCAAGGGCTGCCTGGTCGGTGCGGGTTCGCTGGTGACTGAGGGCAAGGTGTTCCCAGATGGGTCGATGATCCTGGGCAGCCCGGCCAAGGTGGTGCGCCAGCTCAGCCCAGAGCAACTTGAGGGCCTACGCATGAGCGCTAGTCACTATGTCGACAATGCCCAGCGTTTTCGGACCGGCCTGAAGAAACTGGGCTGATTCAAGGTGTCTGAACTGCATAAATTTTTATTTGAAGGCCTGCCAGTGCGCGGCATGCTGGTGCGTGTGACGGATGGTTGGACCGAGGTCCTGCGCCGGCGTGAGATGGTCGCGGCGGCCTGCCTGATGCAGGCCAACATCAAGTTCAACGGCGCCTTGATCCTGCAGATTTTTGGCGACGGCCCGGTCAAGCTGGCTGTGGCCGAGGTGCAGCCTGATCTAGCCCTGCGTGCGACCGCCACGGTCACCGCCGAGGTCGCGCATGGGGCCAGCCTGAGTGCCATGGTCAATGTCACCAATCAGGGTAAATGTGCAATCACGCTGGACCCCAAAGACCGGTTTCCGGGCCAGCAGCCTTACCAGGGGGTGGTGCCCTTGTTTGGTGACCGCCGTGAGAAGCTGGAGCAACTGAGTGACGTGCTTGAACACTACATGCTGCAAAGCGAGCAACTTGACACCCGTTTGGTGCTGGCGGCTGATGGTGATGTGGCCGCCGGCCTGCTGATCCAGCGCCTGCCACTGGAGGGTGTTGGTAATCTGACCGGGATCTCGGCGCGCCGAGCGGACGAGGATGAAATTGGACTCAACGAGCATTACAACCGGATCGCGCTGTTGGCCTCCAGTCTGAAGCGCGAGGAATTGTTGACGCTCGATGCCCAAACCATCCTGCGTCGCTTGTTCTGGGAAGAGGACCTGCGCCTGTTTCCGGCCGTGACCGGGCAGGCGGCGCCGCACTTTGCCTGCAACTGTAGCCGGGAGCGCGTCGGGCAGATGATCGTGGGTCTGGGCCGCGACGAGGTGGAGAGCATCCTGGCCGAACGCAGCGACGTGGAGGTCGGCTGTGAATTTTGCGGCTTGCAGTACCGTTTTGACCCCGTCGACGTGGCGGGTCTGTTCCTCGGCCATGGCACCTTGCCACCCGCCGAGGGTGGTATTCAGTAAGAGTCCTCAGGCACCGAATTTCCCTGGATCAGAGCCAGAACTGCGGCCGTTCGCGCCGGACCCTGGCCGCTAACATCGCTAAAGGGTAGTGCGTTCTGATGCAATACCTCGCGCAGGCGGGTATCAAACGCTCGCTGCGCTTGCATACCGTCCCGTTGCAGGCCGTCAGGCACCCATGGAAGGTCCAGGTTGGTCAGTAGCGTCAAATCAAAGCAGGCGTGATGCGCCAGGGCAAATGGGTACAGCGAGATATCCTGAAACAGAAGATCGCTGTAGACCGCGGTCATCAAGGGGGTGGTGTCGACCAGCAGCCACGCGACTGCTGCAGCCGTGTCAATTCTGGCAGCCTGCGCCAGGGCAATGGCGCGCTGTTCGTGCGCTTCAGGGGTGCGACCGTTTTGCCGGCACCAGTCGCGCAGTGTCTCGGACACCCATGCTGCCCGACCGCCGCACCCGTCCAGGGCGGTAGCAAGCGCATGCGCCAGCGTGGTCTTACCCGTGCATTCTGCCCCCAGGATGGCGATCTTCACGGCGTTACAGGCCTGGGAGTCAGCGGGCGATCTGCACGTAAATCTCGTTGGCTTTGACCATGCCGAGTTCAAAGCGCGCTTTTTCCTCGACCATGTCCAGGCCTTCTTTGAGGTCCCGCACTTCGGCTGCCAGCCGTTTGTTGGTCAGTTGGGCCTGCTGATTATTTTGCTGTTGTACCTTGAGTTGTTCGGACAGGCGGGCCACATTGGGGACGCTGCCACGGCCGAACCACAGCTGCGCGTGCAGGATCACGAGCAAGCTGATCAGGGCGGCCGGGACGGCGCGGTGGCCCATGGCGTATCAGCGCAGGTTGTAGAACGCGGAGCGACCCGGGTAGGTGGCGATGTCGCCGAGGTCTTCTTCGATTCGCAGCAACTGGTTGTACTTGGCCATCCGATCCGAGCGGCTCAAGGAGCCTGTCTTGATCTGGCCGGCGTTGGTGCCCACAGCGATATCGGCAATGGTCGAGTCTTCGGTCTCGCCCGAACGGTGGCTGATGACGGCGGTGTAGCCGGCCCGCTTGGCCATCTCGATCGCGGCAAAGGTTTCGGTCAGCGTGCCAATCTGGTTGATCTTGATCAGGATGGAGTTGGCAATGCCCTTGTCGATCCCTTCTTTAAAGATACGGGTGTTGGTGACAAATAGGTCATCGCCAACGATTTGAACTTTTTTGCCCAGCCGGTCAGTCAATACTTTCCAACCGTCCCAGTCGCTTTCGCTCATACCGTCTTCGATGCTGATGATGGGGTATTTGTCGACCCAAGTTGCCAGCACATCGGTCCACTCCTCAGAGCTCAAGCTCAGGCCTTCCCCCTCCAGATGGTACTTGCCGTCGCGGTAAAACTCACTGGCGGCGCAGTCCAGGCCCAGGGCAATCTGGCTACCAGCCACATAGCCGGCCTTGTCGATCGCCTCCAGGATCAGCTGGATGGCCGCCTCATGGCTGGCGACATTGGGCGCAAAACCGCCTTCATCCCCTACGGCCACGCTCATGCCCTTGTCGTGCAGGATTTTCTTAAGCGCATGAAAAACTTCAGCGCCGTAGCGCAGCGCTTCGCGAAAGTTGGGCGCGCCTACTGGAATGATCATGAACTCCTGCAGGTCGAGGTTGTTGTTGGCGTGGGCGCCACCGTTCACCACATTCATCATCGGTACCGGCATTTGATTCGCACCCATGCCGCCAAAGTAGCGGTACAACGGCAAACCCGACTCTTCGGCTGCAGCCCGCGCCACGGCCATGGACACCGCCAGCATGGCATTGGCGCCCAGGCGGGATTTGTTCTCGGTGCCGTCGAGATCGATCAGCGTCTTGTCCAGAAAAGCCTGCTCCGAGGCGTCCAGACCCAACACGGCCTCAGAGATCTCGGTATTGATGTGTTCCACCGCCTTGCGCACCCCTTTGCCCAGGTAGCGGTCAGGGTCGCCGTCACGCAATTCAATGGCTTCGCGGCTGCCGGTGGAGGCGCCCGAGGGTACGGCAGCGCGGCCCATGGTGCCTGACTCCAGCAAGACGTCACATTCCACAGTGGGGTTGCCGCGCGAATCCAGGATTTCGCGGCCGACAATGTCAACAATTGCACTCATCAATGTCTTTCAAAACAAAAAATCAAAAATCAAAAATTACGAGAGGGTTAGACACCTTCAGCGATCACCATCCGCATGATGGCTGCCCCCTGGCGTGCCGCACGTGCTTTGGCATATTCGGGCGATGATTCAAAGCGCCGGGCTGCGTCCATGCTCGGAAATTTGAGCAGCACCATTCTGTCTGGCACCCAGTCACCTTCGGCAACCTCGATTGCCCCGCCCCTGATACAAATCTCTGCGCCATAGGCTTGCATGGCCGCCGTAGACAATTTTTTGTAGTCTTCGTACTGTGCCGGGTTGGTCACGGTCGAGTTGACGATCACATAGGCACTGGGCATGTTCAAACTCCGAATTGGTCTTCAAAGTAGTTGCCGGACTTGGTCACGGCATCAAGTGCCATCAAGCGCTCCAGCAACTGCTTCATGTGCTTGAGTGGCACTGCATTGGGGCCGTCGCTCAAGGCGCGGTCTGGGTCTGGATGGGTCTCCATGAACAGCCCCGCCACGCCCACCGCTACCGCCGCACGCGCCAACACTGGCACCATCTCCCGCTCACCGCCACTGCTGCTGCCCAGGCCGCCGGGCAGTTGTACTGAGTGGGTCGCATCAAAAACCACGGGTGCCCGGGTTTCCCGCATGATCGCCAGCGAGCGCATATCACTCACCAGGTTGTTATAACCAAAGCTCGCGCCACGCTCGCAGGCCATGAAGCGGTCGTCGTCCAGACCAGCCTCTCGCGCCGCTGCTCGGGCTTTGTCGATCACGTGCTTCATGTCATGGGGCGCAAGGAATTGCCCTTTTTTGATGTTCACTGGCTTGCCCGACTGGGCTACCGCACGGATGAAGTCTGTCTGTCGGCATAAAAAGGCCGGTGTTTGCAGCACATCCACCACCGCCGCCACGGCGGCGATCTGGTCCTCTGAATGCACGTCAGTCAGCACCGGCACCTGCAACTCGCGTTTGACATTGGCCAAAATTTCCAGACCCTGCGCCTGACCCGGCCCACGGAAGCTGCTGCCGCTCGAGCGGTTGGCTTTGTCAAAGCTGCTTTTGAAAATGAAGGGGATGCCCAGGCTGCGCGTGATGTCTTTCAGTGCGCCAGCGGTGTCCATTTGCAACTGCTCGGATTCGATCACACAGGGGCCAGCAATCAAAAAGAAGGGCTGTTTCAGACCAACTTCAAAGCCGCATAACTTCATTAGGCCACGGCCTTGAGGTTTTTACCGCCGCTTTGGTGGTCGAGCGCCGCTTTGATGAATGCGTTAAACAGCGGGTGGCCGTTCCAGGGTGTGGACTTGAACTCCGGGTGAAATTGGACACCAATGAACCATGGGTGCATGCTGCCGGGCAACTCGACAATCTCAGTCAGCTGCTCGCGCTGGGTCAGCGCCGAAATCACCAGGCCGTTCTGGCGCAGGGTGTCCAGGTAATTGACATTGGCCTCGTAGCGATGGCGATGCCGCTCGGTGACCAGGTCACCATAGATTTCATGCGCCAGGGTGCCGGGCGACACGTCGGAGCTCTGAGCGCCCAGGCGCATGGTGCCACCCAGATCGGAGTGCTCGTCACGGGTCTTGATGGTGCCGTCTTCGTCTTTCCACTCGGTAATCAAGGCGATCACCGGGTAGGGCGTCTCGGGATCGAACTCGCTGCTGTTGGCGCCGGTCAGGCCGGCCACATGGCGGGCAAACTCGATGGTGGCCACCTGCATACCCAGGCAGATACCCAGGTACGGCACTTTGCTCTCCCGGGCGAAGCGGGCCGCGCAGATCTTGCCCTCAATGCCGCGTTTACCAAAGCCGCCGGGCACCAGGATGGCGTCAAAGCGAGCCAACTGCGACACAGTCTCCGGCGTGATGGTTTCCGAGTCGATGTAGTCGATCTTGACCCGCACGTGGTTCTTCATGCCCGCGTGACGCAGTGCCTCATTGAGCGACTTGTAGCTGTCGCTCAGGTCCACGTACTTGCCCACCATGACGATGTTGACATCGCTGCGCGGGTGCTCGGTCTCGTAGACCAGATCGTCCCAGCGCTTGAGTTTGGCCGGTGGTGTGTTCAGGCGCAGCTTGTCGCAAATCAGGCCGTCAAGCCCTTGCTCGTGCAGCATGCGTGGCACCTTGTAAATGGTGTCTACGTCCCACATCGAGATCACGCCCCACACTGGCACGTTGGAGAACAGCGAGATTTTTTCCCGCTCTTCATCGGGGATGGGCCGGTCTGCACGGCAGACCAGCGCATCGGCCTGGATGCCGATTTCGCGAAGTTGTTTGGCAGTGTGTTGGGTTGGTTTGGTTTTGAGCTCACCCGCTGCGGCAATCCAGGGGACGTAGCTCAAGTGCACGAAAGCGCTGTTGTTGGGGCCTAGCTGCAGGCTCATTTGGCGCACCGCCTCCAAAAAGGGGAGTGACTCAATGTCACCCACGGTGCCACCGATTTCGACGATGGCCACATCCACCGCGTCCGCCGTGCCAAAGCCGGCGCCCCGTTTGACGAACTCCTGGATCTCGTTGGTCACGTGCGGGATCACCTGCACGGTCTTGCCGAGGTAATCGCCACGGCGTTCTTTTTCAAGCACGCTCTTGTAAATCTGGCCAGTGGTGAAATTGTTGGCCTTGCGCATGCGAGTTTCAACAAAGCGCTCATAGTGGCCCAGATCGAGGTCTGTTTCGGCACCGTCCTCGGTGACGAAGACCTCGCCATGCTGGAACGGAGACATGGTGCCAGGATCGACATTCAGGTAAGGGTCGAGCTTGATCAGGGTGACTTTGAGGCCCCGCGATTCCAGTATCGCTGCGAGGGAGGCTGAGGCGATTCCCTTGCCAAGGGAGGACACCACACCGCCGGTGACGAAGACAAATTTGGTCATGTCAGGGGGAGCTTCACGCTCGGGGAGGTGGAAATGTCGATTATAGGCGTGCCCCCGGGGATTTTGGCCAGGGTTTGACGTCACCTTGGTGCGGCTCGCTCTGCTACATTGAGCGCCATGAACGACCTTGCTGGAAAACACATCGTACTGGGCCTGACCGGCGGCATCGCCTGCTACAAATCGGCCGAGTTATGCCGGGCTCTGATCAAAGCGGGCGCGACGGTTCAGGTGGTCATGACCGAGGCCGCTGGCCAATTCATCACACCCGTCACCATGCAGGCGCTCAGCCAGCGCCCGGTCTACGGCTCACAGTGGGATGTGCGGGCCGACAACAACATGCTGCATATCAACCTGAGTCGCGAGGCCGACGCTTGCCTGATCGCGCCGGCAAGCGCAGACTTCATGGCCAAACTTGCTCAGGGCCGGGCCGACGACCTGCTTAGCCTGCTGTGCCTGGCCCGGCCTCGTCAGACGGTACCGTTGCTGATAGCACCCGCCATGAACCGTGAGATGTGGTCACATCCCGCCACGCAGCGCAATGTGGCGCAACTGTGCGCTGATGGTGCGACCGTTCTGGGTGTGGGGCAGGGCGACCAGGCCTGCGGGGAAACTGGCGATGGCCGCATGCTAGAGCCCCAGGAACTGCTCGACGATTTGGTAGCCTTCTTCCAGGCAAAGCCGATGTTGGGCCAGCAGGTGCTGGTCACCGCCGGCCCGACCTACGAGGCGATCGACCCGGTGCGCGGAATCACCAACCTGTCGAGCGGCAAGATGGGCTTTGCCATTGCCCGTGCCGCCCGCGAGGCTGGCGCCGACGTGACGCTGGTGGCAGGGCCGGTCAGCCTGGCGACGCCGCGCGGTGTGCGGCGGGTCGACGTTCTTTCAGCCCGCGATATGCAGGCGGCAGTCGCTCAGCATGTGGGTGCCGCCACGGTGTTCATCGCCTGTGCGGCAGTGGCCGACTGGCGCCCTGCGGTCGCTGCTGACCAAAAAATCAAAAAAGATGGTTCGGGCCTGGTCCCCGAACTCGGGTTTGTCGAGAACCCGGACATTCTGGCTGCGGTGGCGCAATCGGCCCGGGCCCAGTGCCGGGCGTTGTATTGCGTCGGTTTTGCCGCAGAGAGCCAGGACTTGCTGGCCAATGCGCAGGCCAAGCGGGCGCGCAAGGGTGTTCCCCTGCTGGTGGGCAATATCGGGCCCGCTACTTTTGGCCAGGACGACAACGCCTTGCTGTTGGTCGATGAGGCCCGCGCTCAGGAGTTGCCGCGTAACTCAAAACTCGTGCTTGCTCGCCAATTGATAGCAAACATTGCAAGCCGGATAAGGGCTGGAGGCCGAAATGATGCAGGTTGATGTCAAGATCATCGATCCAAGGATGGTGGATCAATTGCCGGCCTACGCCACGCCTGGCAGTGCCGGTCTGGATTTGCGGGCCTGCCTGGACGCACCGCTCACGCTGCAGCCCAACGCCTGGCAACTGGTGCCCACCGGCATCGCCATTTTTCTCAAAGACCCGAACTTTGCGGCACTGATCTTGCCGCGCTCGGGCCTGGGCCATAAGCACGGCATCGTGCTGGGCAATCTGGTCGGGCTGATTGACAGCGACTACCAGGGCCAATTGATGGTGAGCGCCTGGAATCGCAGCACCGTGGCCTTCACCATCGAGCCGCTGGAGCGGATTGCGCAACTGGTCATCGTGCCGGTGGTGCAGGCGCAGTTTCGGGTGGTGACCGAGTTTCCGGCCAGCACGCGCGGTGAAGGCGGTTACGGCTCTACCGGCAAAAGCTGAATCAGTGCAGGGTTCGCTGTTCGGACAGCGCTGCAACCACCGGCGTGACCCGGAAAAAACCGGTGCCTGCCGAGCCAAGGCCGATTTCTGACTCTGTGGCCTCCCGCACCGAGCTCACGCGCAAGCTCAGGCGCAGCGCAATCCCGGCCAGGGGGTGGTTGCCGTCCAGCACGACGTGTTCCGGGTAGATGTCGGTTACGGTATAGAGCGCGTCAACCGGGGCTTGCGCGTTGCAGCCCGGGGGCAGTGAGGCTCCTTCGAAGGTCATGCCTTCTTCTAATTCAGCTGGGAACAGCTGACGTGGCTCCAGAAAAATCAATTGGTCGTTGAAGTCACCAAAGCCCTGTTCTGGCTCAATGTGCAGATCGATTTTGGCTCCGGGCGCATGGCCCTGCAGTGCTTCTTCAATGACGACCAACAGATCAGCGCCGCCGACCAGAAATTCAACTGGCTCCTCGAGCACGTCCAATGTCTCGCCCATCGTGTCTTTCAGGGTCCAGGTCAGGCCGACCACGCAGCGTTGTTTGATTTCCATAGGAGAATTGTCGCAGTTCGCCATGCTGTTGTTTAATTTGACCCGACCGGAGCTCCTGATGGATGTGCTTGAATGAATGTCACTGAGCCTCTGACTCTGCTGGGTGGCATCAGCCCTGAGCGCTTCATGAAACAGTATTGGCACAAAAAGCCCTTGCTGGTGCGCCAGGCCATGCCTCAGATGAAGCCGGTTCTGGGCCGAGCCGAATTGTTTGAGTTGGCGGCCCAGGATGAGGTGCAGTCGCGCCTGGTCATCCAGGACGGCGACAGCTGGCGTCTCAAGCATGGCCCGTTTCAGCGGCGGGCGCTGCCGCCCTTGAAGCGCCCGGGCTGGACCCTCTTGGTGCAAGGGGTGGATTTGCACCAGGAACTGGCCCATGCGCTGGTGCAGGCATTTCGGTTTGTCCCTGATTGCCGGCTGGACGATCTGATGATCAGCTACGCCACTGACGGCGGTGGGGTGGGCCCCCACTTTGACAGCTACGACGTGTTCCTGCTCCAGGTGCAAGGCCGCCGGCGCTGGCGCATCGGCCGGCAGAAAGACCTTAGCTTGCAAGCTGGTGTGCCATTGAAAATATTGGCTGACTTTGCCCCTGAGCAGGAATTTTTGCTGGAGGCCGGCGACATGCTGTACCTGCCGCCGCGCTATGCCCATGATGGTTTGGCGGTCGGCGAATGCATGACCTGCTCCATTGGATTCCGTGCGCCACAGCAGGGCGAGCTGGCGCGCGAGATGCTGCAACGTCTGGCCGACGACGCACCAGATCTGTTGGGCGACTCGCTATACCGCGATCCGCATCAGCCGGCGACCTTGAGTCCGGCGGAAATTCCAACGGCTGTGCAGAACTTCGCCCGCGAGGCGATTCTGAGGGTACTGCAAGACCCGTTGGCTTTAGCCCGGACTTTGGGTGAGCTGCTGACCGAACCGAAGTCTGAAGTTTGGTTTGAACGGCCCGGCTTAGCTGACACCACCCAGCCGGGAGCACTGCGATTGGACCGCCGTACCAAGATGATGTTTGATGACAAACACGTGTTCATCAATGGCGAAGCGTTCCGTGCCGGCGGCAAGGACGCGACCCTGATCCGGCTGCTGGCCGACCAGCGCCGCCTGAACGCTGCCCAAGTGGGTGCGCTCAGCGTCGCTGCTCAAGCCTTGTTGCGGCAGTGGATTGAAGCAGGTTGGGTGCATGGCAACTGAGTTTGTTGCGCCGGCCTTGAGCGGCAGGTTTTCGGGTCATGAGGCGTTTGCGGGTCTGGTACGCCATGCTTTTGAACGGGCGGCGGCCGACGGTTGGCCAGAAATCATACTCAGCGATCCCAGCTTTGAGGGCTGGCCCCTGGGCGAAACGTCGACTGTTCACGCCCTGCAGGCCTGGGCGAAGCCGAGTCGCCGTCTGGTGGTGCTGGCAGGCCGGTTTGATTTGCTCATTCGCCTGCAGCCGCGATTTGTGGCGTGGCGCAGGGCTTGGAGCCACCTGGTCGATGGCCGTCGGTGCCCCCCCGGTGCATTGCAGGGTTTACCGAGCGCCATCTGGAGCCGGAACTGGTTTTTGTTGCGAACCGACACACAGGACGGTGCCGGAGAGTATGGCGCCGATCGGGTCCGATTGCAGGCCTTGCATGAAACCCTGCAGAGCAAGCTTAATGTCAGTGGCACGGGCTTTGCCCCGACTACCCTGGGTCTATAACGTCATTTGGCATGGGTCAAACTCGCAGATGGTCAGGCCAGTTTTTATCTTATAATGCGAGGCTGAGCGAAATAACTCGAGTCCATTTTGCTTGGTCATTGCAGCGAAACTGCAGCGACAATTTCCGGAAATCGTTTAGTCAACTTAAAAGGTACTATCAAATGAACAAAACCCTCATTCTTGCCGCCGTGATCGCCGCTGCTGCTTTGGCCGCCTGTGGAAAAAAAGAAGAGCCGGCTCCTGCTCCTGCTCCAGCACCAGCTGCTGCACCTGCTGCCGCTGCTCCTGCTGCACCAGCATCTGACGCTGCCGCTACCGCTGCTGCTACCGCTGCTGCCGCTGCCGCTTCGGCACCTGCTGCCGCTGCCAGCAAGTAAGCTGCAACCCACCGAAGAAAGAGCCACCTCGGGTGGCTTTTTCTTTGGGCGCTCGCCGCTGACGGTGGCATCCACCGAGGCAGGTCGGCCTTAAACCTCCACCCAGTCGGTCCCGCGCAGCGGATCGGCGACGCCAATGGCAGTATGCAGCCACCCTAGAGCGTCTCCGAGTGCGGCCTGTGCCAAGGCAGGCCGGTTGTTGCGCTCGCTCAAATGGGCGGCAATGACATGCCGCAGACCAAGGTGGTTGACCGCGCGAGCAATGCCGGCCGCTTGTTGGTTTGACAGGTGGCCGAGTCGCCCGGCGATGCGTTGTTTCAGAAATTCCGGGTAGCTGCAGCCTGATAGCAGTGTTGCGTCGTGGTTGCACTCCAGCATCAGGGCATGGCAGCCGTGCAGGTGCTGAAGCACATGGGCTGTCGCGTGCCCCAGATCGGTCACGAGCCCTAAGCGGGACAGCCCGTCGGAGCAGATCAGCTGTAGGGGCTCATTGGCATCATGGGGTACTGTGAATGGCATCAGGTGCAAGTCGCCTAATTGCAGCGCCACGCCATCACGCGCGAAGCGCAGCATGTCGCCAAGGTCTGGCGAGCCTATGGCCTTATGGGTCCCCTGACTCATCCACAGCGGCCTGCGCTGCTGGCGTACGAAGCTGACTGCGCAACCAATGTGGTCGCCATGCTCATGGGTGACGAACACACCATCAATCTGGTTGGCGGTAAGCCCCGCTTGCGCCAGCCCGTCGCTCAGTTGGCGTGGCTTGAATCCGCAGTCCACCATCAGCCGCGTGATACCCAGTGGACCATGGGCCTCCACGACAGTGGCATTGCCCGAACTGCCGCTGCCGAGATTGCGGAACCGCAGCATCCGGACGGCTTACTGAAGGTCGTCGGCGAGGGCCTTCAGGATGCGCTGAGCATTGGGCGAATTGTCGGGGGCACCAACCGAGTTTTGGACTGACACCATACTGGCGGCGCCCTGACTGACGATGGCGATTCGCAGTTTCAACGGCGCGAGATCTGCCTTGCGGCCGAACAGCTTGCTGAAGAAATTCGGCTCGCCCTTGTCGGCCGAAGGCTCCACATAGCGCACGAAGTAGAGGCCTTTGCTACGGTCCCGGTCCTCGATGGTGAAGTTGGTTCGGTCCAAAGACAAACCGACGCGGCGCCAGGCTCGGTCGAAGTCGGCATCAACTTCGAGCACGGGCTGTCCATTGGCAGTTGCAACCCTAGAACTTTTTTTGACGGGAGCTACCGCAACGACCGCAGCAGCTTGGTCCTGGGTGGCGCCGAGCTTGACCATCAGCCGCCGCAAAAACTCGGTTTCAAGCTCCGGGTCGACCGCACGTGGCTGCCACCCCGTACTGGATTTCTGGATGTCGGTGTAGTTCTCGACCATGCCCCGGTGGCTGATGAAGATGTCGGTACCACCGTTCACATTGCGTTCGAGCCTGGTTCGGAATTTGTCGCGTTCGCCACTTGAGTAGAGCGAGTCCAGCACTTTACCCAAGGCATTTCGAATAAAGTCCTGAGGGATTTTGGCGCGGTTTTCAGCCCAATCGGTCTCCATGATGCCCAGGTTAGGCTGCTCCAGGGTAAACACAAAACCGTTTTCCTTCCAGAAGTCATTCACCGGCCGCCAGAGTGCCTCGGCCGGTCGACCCACCACCAGCCAACGCTGGTTACCGTCGCGTTCGATCCGTACATCGCCCAGCACCGCCGCAGCGGTTGTCTGGGCTGGCCCAGACTGATTGACGGTTTGGCTGGAGGCCGTTACCGTGGCGCCGGGCACGAGGTAGCGTGTCTCGCGCGCGAGTTGGGTCAGATCTGGCGGAACTTCAAGGGCAGTTGCCTTTACCGCACTTTTGTAGTCAATCTTGTCGCTCTCGAGTACCGAGCAAGCCGACAGCACCAAGGCCAAGCTTAGACACGGTAGTTTTAAAAATGAATTCACGAGAAAACCTTCAACAATTTGGACAGGGTCAGGGCTGACACGTCAAAGTAAACCGCAAGCGCTGAGCGCCCCTTCTAGAGCTGCTTCGTTGCCCGCTGTCAAGGGGGTCATGGGCAAGCGCAAAGCACCACCGCACAGCTTCATACGTGCCATGGCCCATTTCACCGGGATCGGGTTGGCTTCGACAAACAGTTGCTTGTGCAGGGGCAGCAACTGGAACTGCAGTGCCATCGCTCGTTGCCTGTCACCGGCAATCGCAGCCACACACAACTCGTGCATGAGGCGGGGCGCCACATTCGCAGTCACGCTGACATTGCCGTGACCGCCACACAGCATCAAGGCCACCGCCGTCGGATCATCACCCGAGTAAATCGAGAAGCCGGCCGGCGCCTCTCGGATCAGCCATTGGGCGCGTTCGATGTTACCCGTGGCCTCCTTGATGCCGACGATGCCAGGCACCTGGGCCAGACGAAGAACGGTGTCGTGGGCCATGTCGGCCACAGAGCGGCCGGGCACGTTGTACAGCACCATGGGCAGTTCAACCGCCTCAGCAATAGCCTTGAAATGCAGGTACTGGCCCTCTTGGGTCGGCTTGTTGTAGTAGGGCACCACCTGCAGCTGGCAGTTGGCGCCAACCTTCTTGGCGAACCGGGTCAACTCAATCGCCTCGGCAGTGGAGTTGGCACCGCAGCCAGCCATGATGGGCACCCGTGCAGCGGCCTGCTCGACCGAGACCCGGATAATTTCACAATGCTCATCGACGGTCACGGTGGGTGATTCACCCGTGGTGCCGACCACACCAATACAGTCGGTGCCCTCGGCGATGTGCCAGTCGATCAGCTGGCGCAGGGCAGGGTAGTCCACGCTGCCATCGTCGTGCATGGGGGTGGCCAGCGCCACGATGCTGCCACGTAGGGGACTGAATAAAGAACTCATGGTGTTAAAGCGTTGGAGTGAGCCCGGATTCTAACGAGAGCGGGTAACGTCGCGGCAGCGCGGCCACCGGTCCGCCAGGCCGTGCCGCACACAGGCGCTGAACAAAACGCTCGGGCTGCGGCAGAAACCCATCCTCGAAACCGACCACTCGCCAATCTGCAAAACGGGCCAGCAGTTCGCCGGGTTGCAGAAGGAAATCTGGATTGGTTGGCCGTCCCACAGTGGCGTTGCCCGATGCAAAAGTCTCGTAGATCAATAGACCGCCCGGCGCCACACTGTCGGCCAAGGTCTGCAGCAGGGGGCGCCACAGGTAATTGGTCACCACCACGGCGTCAAACTGGCGCGGCTGCCCGGCCTGCAGCAGGGGCCAGGGGCCGTTTTCGATGTCGGCCAGCACGGTCTCTGCCACGCCGCTGAGTCCTGCGAGGGCGTCTTCGGCGCGGTCCAACCCGGTCACCGGGTGGCCCAGTGCTGCGAACCAGCGCACATGCCGGCCGTGGCCGCAGGCCACATCCAGGACGGTCCCGCCAGCGGGCACCAGTCGACCCCAACGCCGCACCCAGTCCGACGGTGCGAGGCCGCCATGCGCTATTTTTTCCATAGCATCACCATCAATATCCACGGGAGCTGGAGCCCAAAATCATTAAAAGCACGACCAGAGCTGGTTGGCCAGGGTGAGAAAAAAAACGGGTCGTGTGTAGAGCGAAAACACCAGCAGCAGCACGGCCAGAGCCA
>RFWA01000280.1 GCA_009922295.1 Betaproteobacteria bacterium | reverse complement strand
GCCGGTGAAGTTCAGGCCCAGCGAAGCGTCGCGGGTCAGGGTCCAGGTGGTGTTGCGCGACAGCACATCGATTTCACCAGCCTGCAGTGCGGCAAAACGTTGCGATGCGTTCAGGGGGGTCCATTTGACTTTGGTCGCGTCGCTCAGGAGGGTGGCCGAGACAGCTTTGCAGATATCCACGTCAAAGCCGGTCCAGTTGCCCTGGCTGTCGGCAGCAGCAAAGCCCGGCAGGCTGGGGTTCACGCCACAGATGACCTGGCCGCGTGCCTTGATGGCGTCAATGGTCTTGCCCGCATGGGCTGGGGTGGCTGTCAGTGTGACCAATGCAGCCGCGGCGGCTGCCAGGGTGCTTAATTTGCTTAGTTTCATTGAAAAACTCCAGTGTAAAAAATTGAACCAACAGGGGGACCTGGGCAGGTGACTGCAAAGACGTCCTGGTTGTCGACTTTAGCAGCACCGATTTACGAAGGCATTCGGGTTTACGCTTGAAGGTCATGCAAAAAATACATAAGCTGACGGATGCAATATCAGTGCCAATTTCCCATCTCCAAGCCGGTCCCGACTGCGACACCCGCTGGGCCTGTGCAGGCCGGAGTCCCGTATTCTCGAGCTTGTATCAGCCAGCGCTTGTTTCGACCGCCTGAATAGGAGAGTCCCACATCATGGATCTGGATCCGACACCGCCCTCACTGCCTACGCCAAGCAGCCTGCGTGCCCACCATCGATTCTGGCCACGTCGCGTGCCACATGCCATCACGCCACCGGCCACTTCGTTGTGGGACAACTTGGAGACCAGCGCGCGCCGCTATCCCGACAAAGCAGCCCTGGTGTTTTTTGGCCGAGTCCTCAGCTACGCCCAACTGCTACAAAAAGCAGAGCGACTGGCAGCCTGTTTGCAAGGCTTGGGCGTGAATTCGGGCGATCGGGTGGTGCTGAACATGCAGAATTGCCCGCAATTGGTGATTGCGCATTTTGCGATTCTGCGGGCCAATGCGGTGGTGGTGCCTGTCAACCCAATGAACCGCGCTGAGGAACTCAAGCATTACATCAACGACCCCGATGCCCGGGTGGCCATCACCACCGCGGACCTGGCGGGCGAGTTGGCGGTCGCTAGCAATGCGCTGGCGCCAACGCTGCGACTTGCCCATTTGCTGGTCAGCCATTTCACCGACGCTTTTGATGCCGATGTGGCCGGTGACGACGCCCCGCCAACGGCTTGGGTCGACTGGCTATTGAACCGTCACCCGGCACCGGTGCTGGCGGGCGGTCAGGTGCACGATTGGGTCGGTGCACTGGCCAATGAGCTACCGCTCGGGCCTCTGACGGCAGGCCCTGCAGACCTGGCGATCCTGCCCTACACCAGCGGGACCACGGGGCTGCCCAAGGGCTGCATGCACACCCACGCCAGCATCATGCACAACGCGGTCGCCAGTGGCCTGTGGGGCAACGGTTCGCCTGAGAACGTGGTGCTGGCGGTGGTCCCCATGTTCCACATCACCGGTATGGTCAGCATGATGCACGCCAGCATCCGCAACGGTGCCACGCTGGTGCTGATGCCGCGCTGGGACCGCGAACTCGCCGGTCGGCTGATCCCGAGCTGGCGCGTCACGCACTGGACCAACATCCCGACCATGGTCATCGACCTGATGGGCAGCCCGAACTTCGCAAAATTTGACCTGTCGAGCCTGGTCTACATCGGCGGTGGCGGGGCGGCCATGCCACAGGCGGTGGCGCAGCGGCTGTTTGAGCAGTTCGGCCTGCGCTACATCGAGGGCTATGGCCTGACCGAAACCGCGGCACCTTCCCACAGCAACCCGCCGGATGCGCCCAAGCAGCAGTGTCTGGGCATTCCTTTCATGGGCACCGATGCCCGCGTGATCGACCCGGACACACTGCTGGAGGTGCCTGTGGGCGAGCAGGGCGAGATCATCATGCATGGGCCCGAGGTGTTTGCGGGCTACTGGAAGCGCCCGGACGCCACGGCGGCCGCCTTCATCACCCTGGAGGGCAAGCGCTTTTTTCGTTCGGGCGATTTGGGCTATGTGGATCAGGACGGCTACTTTTTCCTGACCGATCGCCTCAAACGCATGATCAACGCCTCGGGCTTCAAGGTCTGGCCGGCTGAAGTGGAGGCCTTGATGTTCCGGCACCCTGGCATCCAGGAAGCCTGCATCATCGCCACGCGTGACAGCTACCGGGGCGAGTCGGTCAAGGCGGTGGTGGTGTTGCGTGCGACACACCGGGGTGCAGTCAGCGAGGCGGACATCATCGGCTGGTGCCGCGAGAACATGGCCGTCTATAAGGTGCCCCGTGTGGTGCAATTTGTTGATGCCTTGCCCAAAAGCGGCAGTGGCAAGGTGATGTGGCGCGCGCTGCAGGAAGCAGAGGCCGCCTGATCCGCATCCGCTACAGTGTGCCCTATCGCCACTGAATTTGACGGAGCCTTCATGTTTCCAACCTCAATCGCAGGCAGCCTGCCCAAACCGGCCTGGCTCTCTGAAACAGAAAAACTCTGGCCACAATGGAAGGCCCAGGGTGCTGAGCTTCAACAGGCCAAGGCCGACGCCACGCTGCTGTGGATCAAGGCGCAAGAGGACGCCGGGCTGGACATCGTCGGTGATGGCGAGCAGTCGCGCCAACACTTTGTGCATGGCTTTTTGGAGCAGGTGGAGGGCATCGACTTTGAGCACAAGGTGACCATGGGCATCCGCAATGGCCGCTATGACGCGCAGGTACCGCAGGTGGTGGCACCGCTGCGCCTGAAGGGCCGGGTGCACGCCTTCGAGGCGCAACTGGCGCGCGCTCACACCCGTAAAAAACTCAAGTTCACGCTGCCCGGCCCGATGACCATTGTGGATACCGTGGCTGACCGGCACTACGGCAGCAAGGTGGACATGGCCTTTGCCTTTGCCGAGTTGCTCAACCAGGAAGCGCTGGCCTTGCAGGCGGATGGAGTGGACATCATCCAGTTTGATGAGCCCGCCTTCAATGTGTACATGCAAGACGCTGCCGATTGGGGCGTGCGGGCGCTGGAGCGTGCGGCCCGTGGCCTGACCTGTACCACCGCGGTCCACATCTGCTACGGCTATGGCATCAAGGCCAACTTGGACTGGAAGCAGACCCTGGGCCAGGAGTGGCGCCAGTACGAGGCCATTTTCCCGGCCCTGGCACGCAGCAGCATCCAGCAGGTTAGCCTGGAGTGCTACCACTCGCATGTGCCGCCCGATCTGATGGCCCTGCTGGCCGGCAAGGACGTGATGGTCGGGGTGATCGATGTGGCCAGTGACGAGGTCGAGACACCCGAACAGGTGGCTGACACCATTGGGCGGGCCCTGCAGTTTGTGCCGCGCCAGCGTCTGTTTCCCTGCACCAACTGCGGCCTCGCGCCGATGCACCGCGACATTGCCCTGCGCAAACTAGAAGCCCTGGCAGCCGGCGCCGCGCTGGCACGCGAGCGCTATGGCGCCGCGGCTACCCCAGCATGATCCTGCCCCGGGTAACACCGCGGGAGGCTGGCCTGTGTCCACAGCGTACCGAGCGTTTGCTGACCGTGTTGCGCAGAGAGGTGGCGCGGCAACGCCTGCCCGGCGCGGTGGCGGTGATTGCCCGGCGTGGCCAGTTGGCTCTGTACGAGGCTGTGGGCGCGCTGGATCCAGCCGCTGGTACGCCCATGACGCCAAGTGCGATTTTCCGCATTTATTCCATGACAAAGCCCGTGGTGTCGGTAGCTGCACTGATGCTGATGGAGCAGGGCGAGCTGCTGCTCAGCGACCCGGTGGCGCGCTACCTGCCGGAATACGGCAAGCAGCAGGTGGCCAGCTTGGTCGAGGGCGCCGTGCAATTGCAGCCGGTACGCCAGCCGGCCACGTTGCAGGACCTGTTGCGCCACACCGCCGGTTTGACCTATGAGTTCATGGGCAGCGCCCCGGTGCAACGGCAGTATGCCCAGGCCCGCATTGGCTCCCGGGAGCGCAGCAACGCCATCTTCGCCCATGAGTTGGCAGCCTTGCCCTTGATG
>RFWA01000279.1 GCA_009922295.1 Betaproteobacteria bacterium | reverse complement strand
TTGCAGCTTGTCACCCGCAATCCACACGTGGGCAGTGTATTGCTGGGGCCTCGCAGTGTGCCTGAGCTGGATGAACTGTTGAACGCTTATGCGCAGCCGGTGCCAGATGGTTTTTGGCTGGGGCCCCCAGACATGGCGGAGTCAATCCGATGATCATCGATACCCATGTTCATTTTTGGGACCCAGCGCGCGGCGACGACATCCTGATCGTTCAGCGTGATGCATCAATGCGCCATCGCTTCTTTCCTGAAGACCTGTGGCCCCATATGAAGCGGCATGGCATCGCGCGCTGCGTGGTGATGCAAAGCGCGCCGCACGAAGACGAGACACGTCATCTGCTGGCCATCACGGCTGGGATACCGTGGATCCATGGCGTGATCGGATGGTCAGACCTCGAAAGTCCCGCCTTTACCGACCGGCTACGCGCCCTACAAGAGGCGGGACCAGTGATTGGCCTTCGCGTCATGCTGCACCGCTTAGAGGACGAAGCGTGGATCACGCGCCCGGCGGTTTTGAACGGGCTACGGACCTTGGCTGCCGCTGGGCTCTCGCTTGACATGGTGATGGGTACCGCACATCTGGCGCCGGTCCGCCATGCCTTGATGGCGGTGCCTAATTTGCGAGCTATCGTGAACCACGGGGCTACCCCGCCGATTGGCTCGCCTGTTATGGCAGCGTGGATGGAAGGCATTGCCGCTCTGGCTCGTGATACCGGCGCGTGGTGCAAGTTCTCGGCGTTGCACGAGGCGGCCCTGCCCGTGAAAAGTTTCGCGGGCATTGTGCCCAGTGCCGAACATTTATGGCGCTGCTTTGGTGCACCCCGATTGCTCTTTGCCAGCAATTGGCCGTGCTGTGACCGCGTGGCTGGCTTCGATGATTGCGTGGCTGACTTCCATGCCCTCATGGCGCACGTCCAAGCCAGCCCTGCCCAGGTCAACGCTATCCTGGGTGTCAATGCCTTGGACGCCTATCGCGTTCATCAACCCGCCGCGCCGGCGCCCTCCAGGCCATGAGCGCCACCAGCCTGCCGGACCGCCTGCAGTCCGGCGACCCGGGTGCCGGTTTCCAGGGGACCATCGGGCGCACGCTGCAAGAATCCACACCCTGGTGGGAGCCGCGCCAGCAACCCCGACCAAGCGCCCCCAACGTCATCGTTGTGTTACTCGATGATCTGGGCTACTCAGACTTTGGTTGTTTCGGCGGCGAAATCCCTACGCCGCACATCGACGCGCTTGCCGCTGGCGGGCTGCGGTTTGCAAACTACACCACGGTGCCTATGTGCACGCCTGCACGCGCGGCCTTGCTTACCGGCAAGAACCCGCATGCGGTTGGTTGCGGATGGCTGACTTTTAATACGCCTGGTTATCCTGGCTACCAGGCGGGCGAGATTACGCGTGATGCTCCCACCATGGCCGAGCTGCTGCGTGCGCAGGGGTACTCCACCTATGCGGTCGGCAAATGGCACAACACCGCCGAGTACAACGTCACGTCCGCGGGCGATCGGGCTTCCTGGCCTTTGCAGCGCGGCTTCGACAGGTTCTACGGTTTCGTT
Source organism: Betaproteobacteria bacterium (assembly GCA_009922295.1). Lineage (GTDB taxonomy): Bacteria > Pseudomonadota > Gammaproteobacteria > Burkholderiales > Burkholderiaceae_C > Rhodoferax. Next base: position 2,467 of record RFWA01000279.1, on the reverse strand, counting down.
GGCGGCGAAGCGCACTACTTTGCACCAGCCCAACTATTTGAAGACAACGCCATCGTCGCCCGCGACAGCTACACCGCTGACTACTATTGCACCGACGACTGGACCGACAAAGCGCTGTGTTGGCTCAAGGAGCACCAGGCCGCTGCGCCCAGCAAGCCCTTCTTCCTCTACTTGCCCTACAACGCCCCGCATGCGCCCCTGCATGCCAAGGCCAGCGACGTGGCGCGTAACGCAGGCCGCTACGATGCCGGTTGGGATGCGGTGCGTACCACGCGCTTCAAAAATCAAGTGACGATGGGCCTGATGCCGGCCGATACGCGCCTTCCCGAACGTAGCGCAGGTGTACCAGACTGGGCGGATGTGCCGGACGAACAACGCAAGGTCTATGCGCGTTACATGGAGCTTTACGCAGCGTTGATCGATAACCTGGACCAGAATCTGGGGCGCATCACCCGATTCCTGACGGACACCGGCCAACTCGACAACACATTGATCGTCATTACCTCCGACAACGGCGCCAATGGTGTTGGCGGAGCCGAAGGCGCAGTCAACAATCTCTCAAAGCGGCTCACCCGCACTGAGGACCCGGCACTCGTGCGGCGCGTCATGGAAAGCGGTGGACTTGGCGGGCACGCGACGTGGCCCGCCTACCCGTTGGGCTGGACGGACGTTTCTTCGGCGCCGTTCCGCCTCTACAAGACCACCACGATGAATGGCGGCATCCGTGTGCCGATGGTGGTGCACTGGCCCGCCGGCATCCGGGATGCAGGGGCGGTGCGGCAGCAGTGGGTGCATGTGACCGACACATTGCCGACGCTGCTCGACATCCTGGGTACACCGTATCCCGGTGCCTTCAATGGCTACCGCACGCGGGGGCTTGACGGCGTCAGCTTTCGACAGGTCCTGACGGATGCTGAGGCGCCGCAGACGCGCAATCGCCAGCAAACTGGATGTTGTTCGATCTGAGCACGGACCCGACTGAGCTTGACGATCTAGCGCGCGTCAAGCCCGAGAAGCTGGCCGAACTCGTCGCCGCCTTCGAAACTGACGCTTACGCGAACTATGTCTATCCTTTGGACAACCGAGATATTCGCCGGGCATTGACAGTGCCACCGTCTCTTGAGGTGCAGGTGTCCGAGCCGCGTACCTTTCTGGGTGGTATATCGACGGTTGCGCTGGCGGTTGTCAGCCCTTTGCTGGCGGATCGCGATTTCCGGCTCGAATGCGGTTTCACATGGCAGCCTGGTGACACTGGCGTGGTGTTCGCGCTGGGTGACCCTATCGCCGGGCTCGCATTGTTTGTGAGGATGGGGCGTTTGTGTTTCGTCTACCACGGCGGCGCGGGCCAGCATGTGCTGCGCGACGACCTGCCTGTGAGCGCCGGTGACAACACCTTTGTGTTGGAACACCAGGCGCTTGGGGCTCGTCAGGGGACGGGCCGTTTCGCGATGAATGGACAAGCCTTGCCTGAACCCATGCCCATGACACCGACCTTGATCCTGGGCTGGGTTGGCGAAGGCCTGGACATAGGCATGGACAGCAAGCAGCACGTCAGCCCGCTCTACGAGGCCAATGGCCCCTTGCGCTATTCCGGCCAAGTATCCCAGGTGCGGATCACACCCGGAGCACACCCGGCCGACAGCTATGCCAACCGGCGCGAGATTGAATCGCAGCGGGATTGACTGCGCTACCTCTCGATGTAAAACACGCAGCTCCACCCTAAGGAATGTCCCATGCTGAACACGCCTCCGCCCGCCCGCGGCAAACCCCATATCCTGTTCCTGATGTCCGACCAGCACACGCAAAAGGTTGCCGGTTGTTACGGCGACCCAGTCGTGCGCACGCCGCACCTGGACCGCTTGGCATCACGCGGCGTGGTGTTTGACAACGCCTATTGCCCATCCCCGATTTGCACGCCGTCTCGCATGTCGTTGCTGACAGCGCGTTGGCCTTCAAGCCAATCGTGCTGGACCAATGCGGACATGCTGCCCTCCGACATCCCGACCTATCTGCACGCGCTGGGTGCTGCCGGCTACCGCCCTGCACTGGTCGGGCGGCTACATGCCATCGGACCGGACCAGTTGCACGGTTATGCCGAGCGCGAGGTCGGCGACCACAGCAGCAATTGGGTTGGCGCCACCACCCACGACATGGGGGTCCTGAACCGCACCAATGATCCGTTTCGTACCAGCCTTGAGCGCTCAGGCCAGGGGCAGTCGTCCTATGAGCTGCACGACGTAGACGTTGCCGATGCAGCCTGTGAGTGGCTAAGTCAATATGCGCAACGCGCCGCAGCAGGCAACATGCAGGAGCACCCCTTTGCGCTCGGCGTCGGGCTGATGCTGCCGCACCAGCCCTACGTGGCGCGGGCCGAAGACTATCATGCGTACGTTGGGCAAGTCGGTCAGCCGGGAATCCCACGCCCGCCAGAAGATCATGCCTACCTTCAGCATTGGCGCAACATCAC
>RFWA01000278.1 GCA_009922295.1 Betaproteobacteria bacterium | reverse complement strand
CGGGGTGGGGTGCCGTCGCCTGGGCGGAGGCCGAGGTGACAGCCGCAGGCAAGGCCGATAAGGGGGTGGCGCTGGCGCTGCGGCTCAGGCGCGCTTGCACGGGCAGCGACTGCGCTTGGCTGCGGGTTTGGGCCAGCCATTGGGCCAGTGCGGCCCCAGAGATGCCTTTGAATTGCGCTGTGGCCATGTCGCCATTGACCGACACGCTGGCCGTCGGGCCCAGCGTGGTCACACTGGTTTGCAACCAGCGTGCGGCCTCTTCAGGCCCAAGCCGGCCTTGTCCTTTCAAGGCGCTGGCCTGGGCTTGCAAGGCTTGCATGTGTTGCCACTGTTGTTGCAATGCGGCGGTTTGTCCCTGGCCTTGTTGCCATTGGCGCCAGGCGGGGGCCACGGCCAGTGACCAGACCAAGGTCAGCGCCAACAAGAATGCGGCCACGCTCAAGCCCAGGCGTTCGCGCCCGCTCCAGCCGGCCCACTGGGCCTGCCAACGCTGGGACAACCCGTGGCCCAGCGCGCTCATGGCCGCACCTCGGTGCGCAACAGCCATTGGTTGCCCTCGGCCACCAATTGGTAGCCTTGGGTGCGCAAGGGTGCGCGGGCCGCTTCAATGGCGTCGCTGCCCAACGCACTGGCTTGCCAGCGCAACTCGCCCGGGCTGAACTGCACACCGCTGAGTTGGGTTGAAGCAGGCAAGGCGCGGGCCAATTGGGTGAGCATGACCTCCATGTCGCCAGGCCCGGGCTGGCCCATGGCCCGCTGCAAGGCCTGGACCTCGCGCGCCATTTGCAGCGGCGCGTCCACCACCACCTGCACCGCCGGGAAGCTGTGCGTCAGCATGGCGGTCATCTGTAGGCGCAATTGTTGTTGTTGCTGACCTTGTTGCCAGGCCATCCATTGCAAGCCCAGCAAATTCACGGCCAGCAGCGCGGCCAGGCCCCAGCGGGCGGCACGCCAGCGGGGTGCGTGCCACAGGCTTTGCGCCATCTCTTGGGCAAAACGCGCCCAGCGTTCGCGCCGACCCTGGGCCCATTCGCCCTGGGCCAGGTCCCACTCAGTTTGCTGCGCTTGCCACAGGCGTTGGCCCGGGTTGAGCATGCGCGGTGCCCGGCCAAAATGGGTTTGCACCCAAGCGGCCATGGCCGGTTCGCTCAGCAGCACCGCGTCGGGGTGGGTGAGTGCTGCACTGATCGCCCCTGGCCACGGCGGCGGGGGCAACACCATGGCGCCTCGGTCGTCGCAAGCCACGGCTGTCACCTGTTCGGGGTGGCCGCCCACCCACAACCAGGGTGCGCCAACCAGGCGGGGCGACCATTCGGGCACGATGCGCGTGATCACCAAGCCTTGGGCTTGCAAGGGGGTCAGGGCTTGGCGCAGCCACGTTTTTTGACACACCACCACGTTCATGGCTTGCCCCTGGGCAGCGGCCGCAGCCCCCGCTGGTGTGAACACCAAGTGGGTTTGGGCGGGGTCTTCGAGCAGGCGCTCTTCGATCAAGCCCTCCAGTGCGCCGGCCAATCGTGTGCGTCCCACCGGGGGCGGTGTGACGCTGTGCCAGGCCAGGGCTTGGGCAGGCACCACGGCCACCACGGTGCCTGCGTCGCGTGGCAAGCGTGCGGCGATGGCGGTTTGGGCGCTGCCCGCAGCTTGGCCTGGGTCGCTGCGCAAGTGCAGGTACTCGGTGGCAGCGCCTTCGGGGTGCAGGGGCAGGGCAATGATCAGCATGGAATTTTCATTGTACGAAGGGCCTGCCCAGGGGTTCGCGCTGGGGCGCTGCAAGCTGGCCGCGGTCCGTCCACACCACGCGCACGTCCACGCCATTGCGCTCGACCAAGCTGCGCTCTTCGAGCACGGTGGCGCCCCAGCGCAAGCGACCACGCACCTCAAAGTAGCGGCTGCCCACGCTGTGCAAGGCCGGGTCAATGACGGCGCGGGGGTTGTTCAGGCGCAGGCGCAGGTCTTCTAGCGTGTCAAAGTGGCGGCCCTCGCGCAGTTGAACCAGTTTTTTCGCTTCCGAGTTGTCCAGTCCGGCCACGCTGGCCCACAGCACCGCCTCTGGCGCGGTGTTGAGGTTGATGGCTGTGCGCACGGGCAACACGCTCACATGGGGGGCCAAGGTGCGCAGGCTGCTGGCCGACAAGCCCAACCAAGCCAGTTGCTCCAAGCGCTGGGGCCGCAACGGGCGTGCCGCCGCACTGCTGGCGTGGGCGCGCACCAGTTGTTGGGCCAGGGCTTGCAACTCGCCATCGCTCAGGCCCAGGCGCTGGAACAAGCGCGCAAAAACCGCCAGTTGGGGCTTGGACAATTGGCCATCGCTGTCGACCAAATTGAGGATGTTGAGCCGACCCTGCTGGTCGCTGATTTGGCCCGATAAAAACACCTCATCGGCCAGCCGTTCGTCGTCGCGGCTGACCCCCTCGGCATTGGCCGAGACAAAGGTGGACAAGCGGGCCTCTTGCAAGGGCACGGCCCAGGGCTCGGCCAAATGGTCTTGGCCGTTTTCGCCACCGGCGCGGGCGTCTTCGCGCAAGATGATGCGCGCCCAGTCCAGCGCCCCGAGCAACAGCCAATGGGCTTGGGCGCGTTGGCGCTCGGCCGACTCCACCTCGGTGCTGCGCCACTGCAGCCACACCCCGGCAGCGGCCAAGGTGGCGACCAAGGCCACGGTGAGCATGGCCATCAGCAGGGCCGCGCCCTGCTGATGGGCCCTGGTCTGGGCCGCGCTACCTGGCTTGGCCTTTGTCAGGGTTGCGCCCCGCTGCGTGCAGGCGCGTGGTTGTAGGCGACCAGTCTTGGGCGTGCTCATGTGCGACCCACGCTCCAGTTCGGGCGCAGCCAGTCCACGGTGATGCTGCCGCGACCACTGTCGGGGGCGAGTTGGATCACCGCCCGCACGGCATCGGGCAAGGCCGAGGCGTTGGTGCTGGTGCTGGTGCTGGCCCCTGCGCTGGACAAGGCGTTGCCCCAGGCGTTGTCGCGGAAAAAGTACAGCTGCCAGCCTTGCAAGGCCAGCAAATCGGTTTGACGGGCATTGGCCTCAAGGGTGCTTTCTTGGCCCCACACGGCCGCTTGGGCCCACGCCAATTGCACGCTGGCGCTGTCGCGCAGTGAGGCCGACTGCCAGCGCCGCCACTGGCCACGGGCCTCGTTGCCTTGGGCTTGCCAGCGCCAAGCCACCACCCACACGCCGGGGTCGCTGCCATCGGCGTTGATCTCGGTGCTGCGCCGGGTGATGCGCAGCACGCGGCCATCCCAGTCGATGCCGCTGGCCGCGCCCATGCCTGGCAGCAAGGTCGCCGCGTCCAGGTCGGCGCGCCACTGCGCCAACACCGTGCCCAGCACGGTGCTGCGGGCGTGCTCGGTTTGCACCGCGCTGCGGCTGCGCAGCATGCTGTCGATGCCTTGCCAGCTCAGCGCGCCCATGGCGGCCATCAGCGACAAGGCGATCAGCACCTCGACCAAGGTGAACCCGCGCACACGGCGCGGGCGGCGTTCGCGGGTGTTTTTTTGATCAATCGCAAACGCAAGGCGGACAACTTGGTGGGCATGCCCACCAGGACACAAAAGGGCAGGGGGAGGGGTGAGGTGTTTGGGGTCGCACATGTCAGTAGCGCCCGATCACGGTTTGCACACGGATCAACGGGGTTTGGGCTTCCCACACCTGGGCCTCGACGCGGCGAAACGATGGGTTGGGGGTGGGCCGCACGGTGAGCACCACGCGCAGTTCGCGTTCGGCTTGTGTGCAATCGATGCTGCGCTCGCCCATGCCGGGCAACTGGGGCGACAAGCGCAAAGCGATGAGGGCGTTGTCGGCGCACACCTGGGCCAACTGGTATTGCCATTGGCGGTTGGCGTTGAGCACCCAGGCCCCGCCGACCTGGCTGGCGCTGATGAGCGAGACCGCCACGATGGCCAGCGCCACCAGCACCTCGACCAAGGTAAAGCCGCGCGGGTTGTGCACAGGCCAGCGCCGGGGCGGGGGCGTGGCCTGGTGGCGCAGCTTGCGGGGACGGGAGCCGGTT
>RFWA01000277.1 GCA_009922295.1 Betaproteobacteria bacterium | reverse complement strand
AAAATCTTTTTCCGCAGGCGCGCGTCGGTCACCAGCTCTGCATAGCGTGACGCCAGGGCCAGATCGCTCTTGGCGATCACCATGTCCATATTGGACAGCAGGGTTTTGAAGAAAGGCCATTGACGTTGCATTTGCTGAAGCAGCGCCAAACGCTCTTTGTGCGACTTGGCGCCATCCGCACGCAGGAACTGGTCTACGGCCGAACCAAACCCGTACCAGCCTGGCAGCGTCAGCCGGCACTGGCCCCAGCTGAAGCCCCAGGGGATGGCCCTCAGGTCTTCGATTCGCTGGCTTGGCTTGCGCGAGGCGGGACGGGAACCGATGTTGAGCTCGGCAATTTCGCGGATCGGAGTGGAGTCGAAAAAATACTCGGTAAAGCCCGGAGTCTCATAGACCAGCTTGCGGTAAGCCGCCATGCTGCTGGCCGAGAGCTCGGCGGCGGCCCTCAGGAAGGGCGCGCTCGCAGGCTTGGTCGGCTGCAGCAAGGTCGCCTCCAGGGTGGCTGCCACCAGGGTTTCCAGGTTGCGCCGTCCGATTTCGGGGTTGGCGTATTTGGACCCAATGACCTCGCCCTGTTCGGTCAGCCGAATCTGACCTCTCACCGTGCCGGGGGGCTGGGCCAGGATGGCCTGGTAACTGGGGCCACCGCCGCGCCCGACCGTGCCGCCACGGCCGTGGAACATGCGCAGACGAATGCCGCCCTCGGTGGCGCCGACGTTGATCTCGTCAAACAGGGCCACCAAGGCGATTTCGGCGCGGTAGAGCTCCCAGTTGCTGGTGAAAATGCCGCCCAATCAGGTCGTTGGTGCCGCTGCCCTGGGCGCCGTCGGCCAGCAGGCCGCGCATCAGGCCTACCTCTTTTTGCAATAGCAACACCTCGAGCAGGTCGCTCACCGTTTCGGTGTGGCTGATGATGTAGTGGCGGATCGCCTGGGCACCAAAGTCCTGGCGCAGTTGCAGGGCGGTCTCAAAAATGGCCAATTCACTCAGCGCATGCTCGGAATAGCTGGCCCCAGGTACCCGAAGTGGCCGTGCATCGCGCAATTGCTGGATCAGCAGGCTGCGTTTGGCAGCTTCATCGAGTTGGGCATAGCCGCTCTCCAATTGGGCTAGGGCCAGCAGTTCGGCCACCACCAGCTCATGCTTGTCCGAGCTCTGGCGCAGGTCGACCGTGGCCAGATGAAAGCCAAAGACCTCGACCGCCCGAATCAGCGGGCGCAGCCGTTGCGCCGTCAAGGCGGCGCCGTGGTGCGAATGCAGCGAGGCTTCTATGGTGCGCAGATCCGCTAGAAAATCTGCCGCACTGGCATAGGCGTTTTGGGGCGCCACCGCGTGGCGCGCCGCGTCGCCGCCGGTCAGCGCCTTGAGCGAGGCGGCCAGCCGGGCGTACATGCCTGTCAGCGCCCGCCGGTAGGGTTCATCCTGCCGGTGCGCATTGGTGTCGGGCGAGCGCTCGGCCAGCGCCTGCATGGCAGGGTCGCACTGGACCAGCATGGCCGAGATCGAGAGTTCGCCACCCAGGTAATGCACCTCGGTCAGGTAGTGGCGCAGCGCCACCTCAGCCTGGCGGCGAAGCGCGTGCACCAGGGTCTGGGCATTGACATTGGGGTTGCCGTCACGGTCGCCGCCAATCCACTGGCCCATGCGCAAAAAACTGTGCACCGGCTGCTGCCCGAGTTCACGCTCCAGGTCAGCGTACAGGCGCGGGATCTCACGCAAAAAGGTGGCCTCGTAGTAGCTCAGAGCATTTTCCACCTCGTCGGCCACGGTGAGTTTTGTAAAGCGCAGCAAACGGGTTTGCCAGAGCTGCAGCACGCGGGCCCGCATCTGGGCCTCATTGGCGGCCAGTTCACGCGGGCTTAAGGCGTCCTTGCGGGCGTTGTTGGCGGCAGCCTTGGCCCGGATGTCGTCGCGCGCGCTCAGCAATTGAGCAATGTCTCGCTCGGCGTCCAAAATGCTCTTGCGCTGGACTTCGGTGGGGTGGGCGGTCAGCACCGGTGACACAAAGCTGGTGGCCAGCGTCTGGGCGATGGTCTTGGTCGAAATACCCGCCCAGCGCAGCCGGGCCAGGGCGACATCGATGCTGCCTTCCTGGGTGTCACCGGCACGCTCATGAATGGCGCGGCGACGAATATGGTGCCGGTCTTCAGCCAGGTTGGCCAGGTGGCTGAAATAGGTGAATGCACGGATCACGCTCACCGTCTGGTCGCCGCTCAGGCCCTTGAGCAGCTTTTTCAGGGCGCGGTCAGCGTCGTGGTCGGCATCGCGCCGGAACGCGACCGACAGCTTGCGAATTTGTTCAATCAGGTCAAACGCGGGCTCTCCCTCTTGCTCTCGAATCACGTCGCCCAAAATCCGCCCAAGCAGCCGGATGTCTTCGACCAGCGGTCTTTCGTTGTCCTTGCTCTTGGCAGATGGCGAGCGTTCAGGGGCGACAGGGGGGGCAGGTTTGTTCATGGCGGAGGCAAAGCAGGAGGCGGTCCATGCTAGCATCGTCTGAACTTTAAAGATTACACATCAGGTACGAATTTGGGCCACCGAGCATGAGCATTTTGACCATCGCAACAAGAGAAAGCCGATTGGCTTTATGGCAGGCCGAGCATGTGCGGGACCTGCTGATCGGGCTTGGCCACCAGGTCAGCCTGCTGGGCATGACCACCCGCGGCGACCAAATCCTGGACCGCTCCCTCAGCAAGGTCGGTGGAAAGGGCCTGTTCGTGAAAGAACTTGAGGTGGCGCTTGAGGAGGGACGAGCCAATTTGGCGGTGCATTCACTTAAAGACGTGCCGATGGAGTTGCCCGAAGGCTTCCAGCTGGCCTGCGTCATGGCGCGAGAAGATCCGCACGATGCCCTGGTCTCCAACCGGTATGCCAGCCTGGCTGAGCTGCCATCGGGTGCGGTAGTTGGCACCTCCAGCTTGCGTCGCATGGCGCTGCTGCGCGCCTTACGGCCTGATTTGCGGATAGAACCGCTGCGGGGCAACCTCGACACCCGTTTGCGCAAGCTCGACGATGGTGGCTTTGATGCCATCGTGCTGGCGGCTGCCGGTCTCAAGCGCCTCGGTCTGGCCGAGCGCATTCGCGCCAGCTTTAATCCCGACGCCATGCTGCCCGCTGCTGGCCAGGGTGCGCTTGGGATCGAGGTGCGCAGTGATCGCCCCGATGTGGTCGCAGCGCTGGCCCCGCTGGCGCACGCCCGCACCTGGGCTGCGGTGACCGCCGAGCGCGCTGTCAGCCGCTGCATGGGCGGCAGTTGCTCCATGCCGCTGGCTGCCTTCGCCACCTTTGAGGGCGACCTGCTGGGCCTGCGCGCAGCATGGGGCGACCCGGAAGGGCACCTTCCTCTGGTCCAAGTGCGCGCACAAGCCACGGTACTTGACCTGGCTTCGGCCAATGCGCTGGGCGAGCAGGTTGCAGCCGAACTGCGTGCCGGCGTGTTGGCCCAGGGCGGTACGCTCGTGCTCGCCAGCGAGCGGCCTGACAACGCCTGAACGGCATGCGTGTGATCGTCACCCGGCCACAGCGCGAAGCGCAGCGCTGGGTCCAGGATTTGACGGCTCGGGGTCTGGACGTGGTGGCACTGCCGCTGATTGAGGTGGCAGCGGTGACCAACGCAGCACCATTGCGGCAGGCTTGGCAGCGGCTGGGCGATTGGGCTGCTGTGATGTTTGTCAGTGCCAATGCCGTCGCCCCTTTTTTTGCATCAAAACCGCCTCTAGCCCCCGATTTTATTGGGTCTTCAGCTATAAAAACAAGAGCATGGGTGACCGGGCCCGGGACCCGGCGGGCGCTGCTGCAAGTCGGCGTTCCAGCGGCTTGCATCGACATGCCGTCGGCCGAGGCCGGTCAATTTGACTCCGAGTCTCTGTGGCGGGTGGTGGCCGAACAGCTGCAGACTGGCGACCGGGTGCTGATCGTGCGCGGCGATGATGTTGATGGCGACACTGAGTCGCAGCCGCCGGGGGTGGTCGGCGGGTCTGACATTGGTGCCGAGCATCAGACGGGCCGTGGCCGTGACT
>RFWA01000276.1 GCA_009922295.1 Betaproteobacteria bacterium | reverse complement strand
CCTGTCGTCAGCCATGAACCTCAAGCTGCTGAGCGCGCACGAGGTGGTGCAGGCCGTGGAAGCGGCTTATCGGGCCGGACATGCACCGCTACAAAGCGCCGAGGGCTTCATCCGCCAGATCCTGGGATGGCGCGAATACGTGCGCGGCATTTACTGGACGCAGATGCCCAGTTACGTCGAGCTCAACGCCTTAGACGCTCAGGAGGAGTTGCCGGCCTGGTTCTGGACCGGCCACACCGACATGGCCTGTTTGCGCGATGCCATCACCCAGACCCTGGAGCACGGCTACGCCCACCACATCCAGCGCCTGATGGTCACGGGCCTGTATGCCCTGCTGCTCGGTGTGCGTCCGCAGCAGGTTCATGCCTGGTACCTGTCGGTCTATGTGGATGCTGTCGAGTGGGTTGAATTGCCCAACACCTTGGGGATGAGCCAGTACGGCGACGGCGGCCTCATGGCAAGCAAGCCTTACGTGGCCACGGGTAAGTACATCCAGCGCATGGGTGGCCCTTGCAAGGGTTGCCGTTATGACCCGGCGCTGCGTGAAGGTGAACGCGCCTGCCCCTACACCACGCTGTACTGGGATTTTTTGATGCGGCATGAAACGCTGTTGGCTAAGAACGCCCGAATGGCTTTACAGGTCAAAAACCTGGCGCGCATGACGGACAGCCAAAAAGAGGCCGTGAAGCTTCGTGCTGAGGCGATCCGTCGTGGAGAAGTCGGCGTGACCCAATGATGCTGCTCGACACTTTTCCGCCCACACGTGAAGCCGCTCTGTCGCGGCTTAGTGCCGTTCGACCCAGCGACTATGCGCGCAGCCGAAACGCTATTGAGGGCGCGGTCACTGGCCTCTCGCCCTACATCACGCACGGACTGCTCAGCCTGCCCGAGGTGCTCGCCGGCGTGAGCTCCAGGCACTCGCTGGATGTGCAGCACAAGTTCGTGTTCGAGCTGGGCTGGCGCGAATACTTTCGCCATGTCTGGGCGTTTCGGGGGGAAGAGATTTTTGAATCCCTGCGCGAGGGGATGCTCCCAGAAGCCTGCTACGCCAATACGGTGCCTGCCGACATTCGCCAGGCTGCCACCGGCGTGCCCGTGATCGATATGGCGGTGCGCACCTTGTACGCCACGGGCTATTTGCACAACCATGCCCGCATGTGGCTGGCCAGCTATGTGATGCACGTGCGTAAGGTGCACTGGCGGGTCGCCGCGGACTGGCTGTACGGCCACTTGCTTGACGGCGACCTGGCCAGCAACCACCTCAGTTGGCAATGGGTGGCTGGCACCGGCAGCAGCAAGCCTTATCTTTTTAATGCAGACAACGTCGCCCGCTACGCGCCTGCCGCTTGGCTCAGCCCGGGCAGCGTGATCGACCAGTCCTATGAAGCTTTGGACCGTCTCGCTCGCCAGCCCGTGCGCGGCGGCCGTGCTCAGCATGAAGTGCCCTCTGTCTCGCCCGATCTGGTCGAGCCGCCCCTGTTTACTGGGCCACCATCGGATCTGGCCTGGGCCTTGCCCGACCCGGCGGCGGTGGCGGACCGCGAGGTTTGGTTGGTGCACCCTTGGAACCTTGGTGAGTTGCCCGCTTCGCTGCATCCTGACACGGTGGTCGTGGGAATTTTCCTCAGCGACTTCCACCGCCGCTGGCCTTGGAGCGAACGACGCTGGCGTTTTGTTGCAAGCCGAATGGCCGAACTTGCCACGTTGCGATGGCATGGTGATTCGTCTTCCTTCGGGATGCGCTGAACAATCCATCCAGGAATCTGGTGGCAGCCACCATGTCATTATGTGGGGAAGCAGCTTCAATGCTGGGACACTGCACCGTTTTCTTGCTTCTTCGAGGGTTCTTCAACAGCCAACGTGCGCAGTTGGCCATCAAAGCCCCCCAAAAACAAAGCCGTTATGGCAATGTCTGTCGCCTTATTTGGGCATGATCACGCTGTCAATCACATGGATCACGCCGTTGTCGGCCACGATGTCTGTCGCGATGACTTTTGCTGCATCAACCATGACGCCACCCATGGTAGTGATGGTGATTTCAGAGCCTTGAACAGTTTTAACATTGCCCGCTTTGACGTCTGCTGCCATCACTTTACCGGCCACCACATGGTAGGTGAGCACGGCTGTGAGTTTGGCCTTGTCGTTGAGCAAAGCATCCAGGTCGGCCTTAGGAATCTTTTCGAAGGCAGCGTCTGTGGGTGCAAACACGGTGAACGGGCCCGCGCCTTTGAGGGTGTCAACCAACCCTGCAACGGTGAGTGCCGTTGCCAGGGTTTTAAAGCTACCTGCGGCTACGGCTGTATCAACGATGTCTTTAGCTTGAACGGAGAAAGCCGCGCCAAGAGCCAAAACTGTCGCGATTAATGTCTTTTTCATAGGAAACTCCGGGAAATTAGGGTGGTCTAACGCGCCAAAAATGTGGCAATTTGATTTTATATACTGATTAGTCTCCATTTAGACTGTGTGGTCTATGGGACCGGGCCAGCAACTCCAGTTAGCGACAGCGTCAACCCAATTGATAAACCGAGATTGTCCATTAGCCCCAAGGCTGCTATCGTAAGCCCGTCTGGTGCGGCCCCGTGCGCTACCGGATTTCTAATGGATACCATTAGAAATCCCCAATGAAATCAACGATATCTGTACTGCTTGGAGCGCCAATGCCCCCAGAAACACCGTTCGATCTGAAGTTCACCTCCCGCGAAGTCACCGCTTGGGGCGGATTAGCTCTACTCAAACGCATGCTCGACGGTATGGGCTTCAAAGAGGCGGTGCAAAGCTGGGGTTTGCCCCCGCCTGGGTCCAACCGGGGTTACCGTCCAGAACAACTCATCGAACAAATGATCGTCAGCATCTGGTGCGGCGCAGCCCGCTTTGCGCATGCCGACATCACCCGCCTGGATGCGACCCTGGTGCGCCTGTTTGACTGGGGTAAAGCCGCAGGCCACAAGGCCATCGTGAGGCTATTCCAGCGCTTTGACCAACCCAGCGCCACCCGCGTACAAAGCAGCGGTTACCGTTGGCTCTTTGACAAGCTGCACCTCAACCCCATCACCCTGGATGTGGACTCCACGGTATTGACCCGCTGGGGAGGCCAGATTGAAGGCGCAGCCAAGGGCTACAACCCCAAGAACAAGGGCCGCGCCAGCCACCACCCGCTGCTGGCGTTTGTGGCCGACTGGCGCCTGGTGGCCAACTTCTGGCTACGCCCGGGCAACACCGCATCGAGCAACAACTTCGAGAGCTTCATCGAATCCACTTTGGAGAATCTGGGCGACACCAAGGTGGGCCTCTTGCGCGCCGACAGCGGCTTCTACGACAAAGCAGTCGTAGCTTTGCTCAGGACCAAGAACATCAGTCACATCATCAGTGCGCGTCTGACGCAGGGGCTGCAGCAGGCCATCGTAGACCAGTGCAAATGGCAGCAAGTCGAAGTGGGCCTGGAAGTCTCAGAACTCCTCTACCAACCGCAGGGTTGGCAGACACCACAGCGCCTGGTGGTGGTGCGCCAGCACGTCAAGCGTCGGGGCGGTGCGGTGGCGGGCAAGACGATGTCGCTGTTTGCCGATGACCCGGATCTGCAGGGCTGGCGTTACGGGGCGATGCTCACCGATTTGAGTCTTCCTGCGCTGGAGGTATGGCGCCTGTACCGCGGGCGTGCTGACTGCGAGAACCGGATCAAGGAGCTCAAGGCGGACTTTGGTTTGGACAGCTTTGTGCTCAGAGACTTCTGGGCCACCGAGGCTGCGCTGGGGGTGACGATGCTCAGCTACAACCTGATGAGTGTGTTTCGCCATGCAGTGATGCGCCAGAAGGTGCACCACACCCTGTCAACTCTGCACCATCAGGTGCTTGCCGTCGGGGCGCTGTGGGACGACAGCACGAGGAACATCAAGCAGACGTTTCGCTTGGCTGTGGCACGTAAACGAAGGCCTTGGTTTGACGGTTTGTGGGCAAATGCGGGCGAGCCCGTGAAGCTAACGCCGGTGCGATCAAATTCCTAATGGACAATCTCGGTTGAATACAAGCTGCACC
>RFWA01000275.1 GCA_009922295.1 Betaproteobacteria bacterium | reverse complement strand
GGAGCAACTGCAAACCCTGCCGGGTATCGGTCGCTCCACCGCAGCGGCGGTGGCCTCGCTGTGCTTTGGCGAGCGGGTGGCTATTTTGGACGGCAACGTCAAGCGGGTACTCACCCGGGTGCTGGGCTTCGGTGCCGACCTGGCCAGCGCCACAAATGAGCGGGCGCTGTGGGCCCTGGCCACCGACTTGCTCCCGCAATCGAATTTGCAGCGAAAGCGCAGGGCCAGCCGCAGCACTACCCCGTCAAAACCCGCAAGCTCAAGCGCAGCACACAGTCGCTTTGGCTGCTCTGGGCCAGCAGCGCGGATGGTCAGGTCTGGCTGAGCCAGCGCCCCACGCCCGGGGTGTGGGCAGGGCTGTACTGCCTGCCCTTGTTTGACAGCCTGGAGGCACTGGAGCAGGTTTTGCCTGAGCCCCAGCGCGGCGCTCTGAAGGCCGGCCCGGTGCTGCGCCATGTGCTCACCCACAAGGACCTGCACCTGCACCCGCTTGAATTGCGCCTGCCTGAGACCGTGGCGCTGAGCCTGGAGGGTGCTTGGGTGGGGGCCGAACAGTGGCCGGCACTGGGCCTGCCGGCGCCTATTCGCAAATGGCTTAGCCAGAGCTGACCCGGACAGAGCCCGCCTGACCGGGATGCTCAGGCCGTGTCAAGCTCGCGGTGCCGGGTCAGGGTGGCCCACTCACTCGCAAAAGCCTGTGCGAGCTGCTCCACCAGAAACACCGAGCGGTGCTGGCCACCGGTGCATCCAACGGCGACCGTGACATAACTGCGGTGGTCCCGCGCCAAGCCAACGAGCCAGTGCGCCAGAAACTGCCGGATGTGATCCAGCATCTGCATGGCCTCGGGCTGCTGCTGCAAAAACTCGGCCACGGCGGCATCGCGCCCGGTCTGGTGGCGCAGCGCCGGCTCGTAGTGCGGGTTGGGCAGCATGCGCACGTCAAATACAAAGTCGGCGTCGGCCGGAATGCCGCGTTTGTACGAAAACGATTCAAACACCAAAGTGAGCTGCCCACCCGGCGTGGTGATCAGTGATTTGACATAGGCTTGCAGTTGCGCGGGCCGGATGATGCTGGTGTCGATGACATGCGCTTGCTCGCGCAGGTCGGCCAGAAGCCTGCGTTCCAGCTCAATGGCCTCTACCAATGCCGGACGCTGGTCTAACGCGGTGGGAACTGCGCCAGCGCGCGACAGAGGGTGCCGCCGCCGGGTCTCTGAGTAGCGCCGCACCAGGGTGTCGGTGCTGGCGTCTAAAAACAGGGGCTGAACCGCCACACTTTGCGCGCGCAGGGCTGCAAGCTGTTGGGGCAACAGCGGCAGCGAGGTCGCGCTGCGCACGTCGACTGCGATCGCCAGGCGGTTGGCTTGATGGCTTCTCTCCAACTCCACAAAAGGCAGCAACAGCTCGGGCGGCAGGTTGTCCACGCAGTAATAGCCAGCGTCTTCCAGCGCGTTCAGCGCCACGGATTTGCCGGAGCCCGACATACCGGTAATCAGCACCATTTGCATGGCGGCGGATGTCTCCATGGTTTCAGGCCCGGGGTTGCAGCATTTCGCGGGCATGGGCCAGCGTGGTGTCAGACAGCCGCTCGCCGCCTAGCATGCGGGCGACCTCGCCCACCCGTTTCTCACCCTGCACCGGGCTGACCGAACTCAGTGTGGCGCCACCCGTCAACTGTTTGGCCACGACCAGGTGGTGGTCGGCGCAGGCCGCCACCTGGGGCAGGTGCGTCACAGCCAGCACCTGTCGGTCTTGCCCCAGCTGCTGCATGAGCCGGCCTACAGTCTCAGCCACAGCGCCGCCCACGCCGGCGTCCACCTCGTCAAAAATCAGGGTCTGCGCGGTGCCCAGCTGGCTGGTGGTCACAGCAATGGCCAGCGCCATTCGGGACAGCTCTCCGCCCGAGGCCACCTTGTTGACCGGCCGCGGCGTGCTGCCGGCGTGCCCCGCCACCAGAAAACCCACGTCTTCCAGGCCATGTTGCATGGCCTGGGCCGCTGTTGTTAGCGCCACCTCAAACTGGCCGCCCTGCATGCCCAGGCCTTGCATGGCCTGGGTGATGGCACGGGCTAGCCGGGGTGCGGCCTTGGCCCGGGCCTGCGAAATGCGGCGTGCCTCCTGCTGGTACGCCCGCTGCGCCCGCTGCTCCGCTGCCTCCAGCGCGGCCAGATCGGCGGCGGCGTCCAGTTGCTTTAACTCTTGTTGCCATTGCGTCAGCAAGGCGGGCAGTTCTGACGGATCGCGCCGGTAGCGCCGCGCCAGCGACATCCAGAGCGACAGCCGCTCGTCAAGCTCGGCAAGGCGCTGCGGGTCCAGCTCGGTGCGGCGCAGGTAGGCACGCAGGCTGTGCACGGTATCTTCCACCTGGGCCAGACTGGATGCCAAAACCTCTGCCAGCCCTTTAAATACGGGCTCTACCTGCTCTTGTTGTTGTAGCAACTGGCAGGCACGGTGCAGCGTCTGAACCGCGCTGTGTTCTTCCTCGTCCAGGCTTTGTACCGCGCCGTTGGCGGCGTCCAGCAGAGCCTGCGCGTTGGACAGGCGGCTGTGTTCGGTGTTGAGCGCGTCCCATTCGTCGGCGCCGGGGGCCAGCTTGTCCAGCTCGCCAATCTGCCAGGCCAGGCGCTCGCGCTCGGTCTGCAGCGTGGCCTGCGCCGCTTTCGCCTGGGTCAGCGCCGACTGTGCCTGGCGCCAGCCCTGCCACAGCTGGGTCATCGTTGCCGTGTCCAGGCCGGCGTAGGCGTCCAGCAGGCTGCGCACGGCATCGGGCCGGGTCAGGCTTTGCCAGGCGTGCTGTCCGTGGATATCCAGCAACTGCTCACCCAGCTCGCGCAGCTGGGTGGCGGTGGCCGCGCTGCCGTTGATCCAGGCCCGGCTCTTGCCCTGGGTGTCCACGGTGCGGCGCAGCAGCAGGCTGCCGTTGGCGCCAAAACCGGCTTCGTCCAGCCAGGCGTCAATGGCGGTGCTGGTGTCAAATTCGGCGCTCACGTCGGTGCGGCTGGCGCCTTCCCGCACGGCGCCCACATCAGCGCGGCCGCCGGTGACCAACTGCAGCGCGTCGATCAGGATGGACTTGCCGGCGCCGGTTTCACCGGTCAGCACACTGAAGCCGCTGGCCAGCTCAAGCTCGAGCTCGCTCACAATCACAAAGTCACGAAGGGCCAGGCGCTTGAGGCTCACGGTCAGACCGCTCCTTCATTCCAGTGCAGTTTTTGTCTCAGGGTGTCAAAGTACGACCAGCCGCGTGGGTGCAGAAACCGTGCGTGGTGCTCGGATCGTGTCACCACAATGCGGTCGCCGTGCAAGAGCGAGGCCAGCGATTGCATGTCGAAATTGGCGCTGGCGTCTTTGCCAGAGACCAATTCAATCGCAATCTCCATGGTGTTGGCCAGAACAATAGGCCGGTTGGACAGGGTGTGCGGCGCAATGGGCACCAGCACCCAGGCGGGGACAGACGGGTGCAGCATGGGCCCACCAGCCGACAGTGCGTAGGCGGTGGAGCCGGTGGAGGTGGCGATGATCAGGCCGTCTGCGCGCTGGTTGGCCACAAAATGGCCATCAACCTCTACCCGCAGCTCTACCATGCCTGAGGTGGCGCCGCGGTTCACCACCACATCGTTCATGGCCAATGCATCAAAAACGCAGCGTCCGTCTCGCATCACGCGGGCCTGCATCAGGCTTCGGTGGTCTTCCTCGTACTCGCCGCGCAGCATGGGCGCCAGCGTGGCCGCAACATTGCCATAGGGGATGTCGGTAATGAAGCCCAGCCTGCCCTGGTTGATGCCAATCAGCGGCACGCCCAGGTGCGCCAGTTGGCGGCCGATGCCCAGCATGGTGCCGTCACCGCCCACCACCAGCGCCAGGTCACATTGGGCGCCTATGCCGGGCACATCGAGCATGGGGTAACCGGTGATCCCCATGTTATGTGCGGTGTCGTGCTCAAAAACCACCTCGCAGCCCTGCGCATGTAAAAAATGCGCAATATCCTCCATGGCCTGGCGCGATGAAGCGCCAGACGCGCCCGAGGCCACGGTCTGGTACT
>RFWA01000274.1 GCA_009922295.1 Betaproteobacteria bacterium | reverse complement strand
CCCGGAGCCGAACTGCAGCTGATCGATGGTGCTCGGCACAGCTATTTTGAGGAGTTCCGCGCGGTCGCGAGCCAGCTTGTGCTCAAATTCCTGCACCGCCATCCGCTTCCGGCATGACGCCGGCAGCCCCATCGTAGAGTCACCGAGACACCATGTCAGCACCAAGCTTTAGCCCCAACCCCCTTGTGGTTCAACAACTCGCGCCAAAAGGAGTACTGCGAGCCGGTATCAACATGAGCAATTTTTTGCTGGTCAACGGCAAGACCGAGAGCGGCGACCCGGTGGGCGTGGCGCCGAGCATGGCTGCCGAAGTCGCCAGGCTGCTAGGGGTGACCCTGCAACTGGTGCCGTTTGCCAACCCGGGACTTTTGGCCGATGCTGCGGGTACGGACACGTGGGACATCGGCTTGTTCGGTGCCGACCCTCTGAGGTCAAAGACAACCGCCTTTACCCCTGCCTATTGCGAGATCGAAGCCAGTTATTTGGTGCCGCCTGACTCCCGCTTGAAGTGTGTGACGGACGTGGACCAGCCCGGTGTCACGATCGCCGTGTTTGCCCGCAGCGCCTATGGCCTCTGGCTAGAGCGCAATAACCAGCACGCGACGCTGCTACCCTGCGATGCAGGCGGCGCGGCACTCGATCGCTACCTCACCGACAAGGTCGACGCACTGGCCGGGCTGCGGCCTGGGTTGATTGGTGACTTGGCTAAGGCACCCGGGCATGTGATCCTGCCAGGCGGGTTCATGGCCGTCCAGCAGGCGATTGGTTGTGGCAAGGGCCAGCCCGAAGCCGAGGCCTTTCTCCGTAACTTTGTCGAGGACGCCAAGGCGTCGGGGCTGGTGGCCAACCTGATCGCGCAACACAATGTACAAGGCTTGTCCGTCGCGCCGGCCGCTTAAGTCCGCCTCTGGTCGGCCCGTGTCATGTTCGCCACCAGGTAGTCAATGAACACCCGCACCTTGGCCGGCAGCAGCCGGGTGGCGGTCAGGGCAAACGCCTCGACCACCGGCGGCGCCCAGTCGGGCAGCACCCGGACCAGGCGCTGTGCGGCCAAGTCGGCCTGGACCCAGGTGTCAGCCGACTGCACGATGCCCTGGCCGCTCAAGGCCAGCTGCTGCAACAAGCCTCGGTTGTTGGCCACGAACTGGCCGGCCACATCAACGCTCTGGCTGCCGCCATCGCGGTGGATCAAGGTCCAGGGGGCGTCTTTCATGCGCAGGCAGTCGTGGCCCAGCAAATCCTGCGGCTGGCCGGGCATGCCGCGCTTCTGCGATAAGACTCTGGTCTTTCGGCGGCCCCATGCGGATGGCCACATCGACCGGGTCACCCACCAAGTCGGCTTGGTTCGGGGTCAGATCCAGACTGAAACGGATGCCCGGATAACGGCGCGAAAAATCGGCCAGCAGCGGGCTGAGGTAAATGACGCTGAAATCTACCGGCATCGAGGCCCGTATCACGCCACTGGGCTGAGCGTGCAGGTGGGTGAGTTCCTGGTGCGCCAGCTCAGCCTCCTGGATGATGCGCTTGCAGTTGTCGAAGTACAGGCGGCCGCCCTCGGTCAGCTCGACCCGGCGGGTGCTGCGGTTGAACAGGCGCAGGCCCACATCGCGCTCCAGCTCGGCGATGCGGCGCGACACCGTAGAGTTGGGCAGACCCAGCACCTCAGCGGCACGCCGAAAGCTGTTGGCCCGGGCCACCTCAACAAAGAGGTTCATGTTTCTGAAGATGTCCATGGCCAGATTGTGCCGCCAATGCAGCAATCCATTCTATTTGATGGGCTTTATCCCGCTGGCATTGCTTCTGACAATGACCGCTTGATCAACTCAGCACAGGACCCTGCCATGACCCCTCCAAACCCAACGCCCGTAACGGGCACCGCCGCCAAAATTGGCGGCTGGCTCTTCGCGCTCTGGAGCGTGTTGCACATCTGGGTTGGCGCCGAAGGTGTGCACCAGTACCTGAAGGGCGGCACCCCTGGGCTCTGGAACATGCTGATCGGTGGCCGCGCCATGCCGCGGGCGGCCTTTGTGCATGCCACCGACCCTGCAACGCTCTATGCGCAGGGGCAACTGATCCTGAACTTTTGCCTGGATGTCGGCGGCTACGGCGTGCTCGGCTTGTTTGTCGCTTGGTTGATCATCAAACGGGCGTCTTGGACGGGCTACCTCATCGGCCTGCTGGCCATTGGCGTCGCCGACTTGTCTTTCCTATTCGCCATGGTGTTGGCCGGCGTCATCGAATTCAACGCGGGCACCTTGGGTGGCCCGGTGTTGTGGTTCCTGGCGGTCCTGATCACGCCATTCGGTCTGCCGGCCTGGCGCCGGGCCTGAGACTGGTACAGACAAACTTCCATCATCACCACCCCCTCTCAACGGAGCTCGAATATGACAACACAAACCCTGCGTCACAGCCTCTTCGCTCTGCTGCTGGCCGCCTCCACGGCGGTCATGGCCCAAATTGCGCCGGCCCGCACCTGGCCGGAACTCAAGCAAGCAGTGCAGGAACGCACCGACGCGCAACGCTATCCGATGACCGGCTTTGACAGCAAGGAGGTGGCCGAGATTTTGGGCCGGGTCCAGTCGCTTGACCGCGACGAGTGGGCCAGATCCTGGATTCAGAATGGCGATCACCATTTGAAGCAGGCCCAGTCTCTGGCCGCGGCGTCACCCGCCTTGGCCCGCGAAGCCTACATGTCAGCCTGGCGCTACTACGGCTTTGGCGCCTGGCCAACCCAAAATTCACCAGAAAAGCGCCGCGCCCATGCCTTGGCGACCACCGCTTTTCAGGCCTATGCCGGCCTGGCGAGCCCGACCATCGAAGTGGTGCGTATCCCCTTTGAGGGCAAGGAGATCATTGGCTACCTGCAGCGCCCGGTCGGCGTGACCAAGCCACCTTTGGTCCTGACCATTGGTGGTCTGGACAGCTACAAGGAGTTTGTGGTCGACCAGTTCGGCGCCTCCTACCTCAAGGCGGGGCTGGCCTATCTGGCGCTTGACATGCCGGGCACTGGCGAGTCCCCAGTCAAGATCGAGCCCGGAGTCGAACGCTTGTTTTCCAGGGTCATTGATGCCTTGCAAAGCCGCACGGACATCGACCCTGATCGCATTGGCTTCCAAGGCGGCTCTTGGGGCGGCCATTGGTCCGCCCGGGTGGCGTACGCTGAGCCGACCCGCCTGAAAGCGGTGGTCAACTGGGGTGGTCCGGTCCACGCCTACTTTCAGCGCGACTGGCAGCTCAAAGCGCTCGGCACCCGCGAATACCTGTTTGACCTGTTTCCGGCCCGCGCCGCCGTGTATGGCGTCGAAACGCTGGAAGACTTTTTGACCTACGGCCCCAGAATGTCGCTCAAGGACACTGGCGTGCTGAGCAAGCCCTCAGCGCCGATGCTGCTGGTCAACGGCGAGAAGGACACCCAGGTGCCGATTGAGGACCTGTACATCCTTCTCAAGCAGGGTGCACCCAAAGAAGCCTGGGTGAACCCGGAAGGCGGCCACATCGGTCGCGGCAAGGACTGGTCGGACGGGCGCATCCTCAATGAGGTGGTGGTGCCCTGGTTGGCGCGCAAGCTCAAACCGTAGCACGCCGTGCCGAAATCTCATTCACATCAAGGGTGTTCGTATGTCCACTGAAAAAATTCTCGTACTCAATTCCACCGGCAAAGTAGGGCGCAATGTTTGCCGGGCGCTCCGGGAAGCCGGCTTTGAGGTGTACGGCACCACCCGGTCCAGCAACAACACACTGGCCGCCCAAGGCGTGAAGCCGGTAGTTTGCAACTACACGCTGCGCGCGGACTTGGACCGAGCCTTGGTCCAAAGCGGCGCCAAAAAAATGTTCGTCATCACCGACTATTTTGGCGCCGCCAAGAAAAGTGCCGATCTGGAATTTCAGCAAGGCCGTGCCGCCATCGATGCCGCCAAGGCGGCCGGGGTTGAGCAGCTGGTGTTCATGAGTGTGGCCGACGCGGAGTTGTTTGACGAGCATGTCAAACACCTGCACGCCAAGCTGGCCCTGGAGAAATACCTGCGTGGATCAGGCGTGCCGTTCTCGATTC
>RFWA01000273.1 GCA_009922295.1 Betaproteobacteria bacterium | reverse complement strand
CCGGCCGGGTATTGCACCGGCATGCTGTAGCCGGCAAAGGGCACCATGCGGGCGCCCAAACTCAGGTGCAGGTCGTGCAAGGGCGTCTTGAGCAGTTCATCCGACGGGTGATTCATGGGGCATTCCTGGACAGTCAATACGCGGGCACATGCCATGACCTAGGCCATGGTTGGCCCCCGCTGTCCGTGGTACCTGAGAGATTCGCCGGGCCGACCGCGCCAGACCTCTGGCGCAATGTGCTGCGGGTTGCTCCTTCGGTGGACGGCATGGGCTGCCGCCTCTCTCCAGTGGGGAGTCGTGGATTGACCAGCAAGATCAGCCCACGTTTGTCAGTCCTTTTGCCTGAGCGTTCAGACTGCTGTGATCAGCCGTCATGCGCCTTCGGCGGCTGGTCTCTGTTCCAGCGCTCTCCTGACCCTTCAAATTCTAACCCCGGACCGCACGCGCCATTTCCTCTTATTTGGCGTACACCAGATCTCGCAGGGTCAGCGACACGGCCGGGACGTAGGTGATTACCATCAGGCAGGCGAGGATCACCAGCACAAAGGGCACCAACTGACTGATGATGCGGTCGAGCGAGATCTTGGCCACTGTGCAGGCCGCAAACAGGTTCACGCCAAAGGGCGGCGTGATCATGCCCAGCGCCAGATTAACCACCATGATCAGGCCGAAATGCACCGGGTCAATGCCAAAGTGCATCGCCACCGGCGCCAGGATAGGCGCCAGCACGATGATGGCCGCACTGGTTTCGATGAACATGCCGATCAGGAACAGCGCGGCGTTTACCCCCAGCAGGAAAATCGCCGGGGTCTGCAGTACTGATTCGAGGTAGGTGCCTATGGCGGCTGGTACACCGGCCCGCGTGATCAAAAAGGCGAATAGCCCGGCGTTGGCAATGATGAACATGATCACGGCGCTGGACAACACCGATTTGCGCAGGATGGCCGCCAGATTCTTAAAGTTGAGCTCGCGGTACACCACGATGCCAACCAGCAGTGCATAGAAGACAGCGACAGCAGAGGCCTCGGTCGGTGTGAAAATGCCGCCATAGATGCCCCCCAAGATGATGACGGGCATCATCAGAGCCCAGCCGGCCTGACGCGTGGCGGGCAGAAAACGCAATCGGCCGTCGCCATCGTTTTTGCCCCAGCCCTTGTAACGGCAATAGATGTAAACAAACAGCATCAGCGCGCCGCTGATCAGAAATCCCGGACCAAAACCGGCAATGAACAACTCGCCAATCGACACCTCGGCGCTCACCCCATACAAAATCATGGGAATGCTCGGTGGAATGATCACGCCCAACTCAGCGCTGGTGGCCTGCAGCGCGGCGGCGTAGCTCGTGGGGTAGCCATGCTTGATCAGGGCCGGGATCAGAATGGCCCCGACTGCAAACGTGGTGGCCACCGACGAGCCCGAGACAGCCGCAAAAATCATGCAGGTCAGCACACAGGTCATGGGCAGACCACCCTGAACGCCACCCACAATGCTCTTGGCAAACTCCACCAAGCGGCGCGAAATGCCACCCGTTTCCATCAGGTTACCGGCCAGAATGAAAAACGGGATGGCTGCCAGCGGAAACTTGTTGATGGAGGAAAACATTTCCTTCACCGAAATCAGCATGTTGATGCCCGACACCTGAATGCCCAGGATGGCAGCCAGCCCGATAGAAACCGCCACCGACACGGTCAGTGCAAAGCACAGGACCATGGTCACGAGCATCATCACACTCATTGCGCGGTCTCCAGTTCCTGGCGCTGAGGGTCCAGCAGGTTGGCCAGAATGCCCAGCACGCTGAAAACACCGCCCACCGGCATCGCTAGATAGGCCCAGAACATCGAAATACTCTCCAGCCCAGCCATGGATTGCACCTGGCCGCGCAGGGCGTAGGCCCATCCCCACCAAACGATGATGCCCACCAGCAGCAGTGCAGCGCCGCACACCACCCAGTCCAGCACGCGCTTGATGCGCGGCGGGCTCCAGCGGTACAGCACGTCAACACTGACCATGGCGCCTTGGCGAAACGCCGCGGCGATGCCCATGAAAACCATCCAGATCAGGCTAAAGCGGATCAGGATCTCCGACCACTCGGCCGGTTGCTCCAGCACAAACCGGGTGATGATCTGGAACATGGCCAAGGCGGAGGCCACCACGAGCATGGCGCAGGCTATGGCCATGGCCAAGCCGGTGGTGCGGCGCTCCAGCGACAGGAACAGGGCTTTCAAGGCGTAGCGACCGGCTTATTTGGCGTTGCGGATGGCGTCCAGGTTGGCCTTGCCAAACTGTTTCTCGAACTCGGCGTTGACCGTGGACAGTGCAGCCACAAACTTGGCCTTGTCCACGTTGTCGATCACGACCATGCCCTTGGAGCGCAGTTCGGCCACGCCTTTGGTGTCGTCCACGTCAACCCTGGCCCGGTTGGCCTTGGCGGCTTCCTTGGCAGCCTCAATGAACGCGGTCTTGTCGGCGGCACTGAGTTTCTCAAAGGAGGCCTTGTTCATCAGGATGATGCAGGGCGAATACACGTGGCCGGTAAGCGACAGGTGCTTTTGAACCTGGTCAAACTTCGACGCCATGATCACCGACAACGGGTTTTCCTGGCCGTCAACCGTTCCCTGTTGCAATGCCGTGAACACCTCCGGGAACGCCATGGGCGTGGTCACGATGCCCAGGCCCTTGTAGGCGGCGATGTGCACCGGGTTCTCCATGGTGCGCATTTTCAGGCCTTTCAGGTCCTCGGGCAGCTTCACATCGCGCTTGCTGTTGGTCATGTGACGAAATCCGTTCTCAGCCCAGGCCAGGGCCTTGAAGCCCTTGCTGTCAAACTTGGTCAGCATGTCCTGGCCAAACGGGCCATCCAGCACCGCGCGGGCATGGGCTTTGTCGCGGAACAAAAATGGCACGTCGATGATTTTGGTCTCTGGCACAAAATTCGGCACTGGCCCGGTGGAGGACAGTGTCAGTTCCTGCGTGCCCAGTTGCACGGCCTCGATCGACTCGCGTTCGCCGCCCAGCGAGCCGTCATAAAAGGTCTGCACCTTGTAGCGGCCGGCCGTGCGCTTTTCAACCTCTTGCGCAAACACATCGATGCCAACGCCCTGGTGCGAGTTTTTGGCGGTCGATATGCTGATCTTCATCGTGGTCTGAGCGGCAGCGCCGGCCATCAGGCCAAGTGCCAGGCCAAGGCCCAAGGCGAGACGGGACAGGGATTGCTTGTTGAGGTTCATGGGGTTCTCCAGGTTGATGGCCTGCGTTCAGGCCAGATGTGCCCCCATTGTGACGGCCGGATAGGCCCGCCAACATCGGGGTTTTCTCGGGTATGGGCCCTGTCTTGCCGGCGCCCCCGGCTTACATACCGGCGTAGTTTGGCCCGCCGCCGCCCTCTGGCGTGACCCAGACGATGTTTTGGGTCGGGTCCTTGATGTCGCAAGTCTTGCAATGCACGCAGTTTTGCGCGTTGATCTGCAGTCGGTCGCTGTTATCGTCGTTTTTCACATACTCATAGACGCCGGCCGGGCAGTAACGTGCCTCCGGCCCGGCGTACTTGGCCAGGTTGATGCTCACCGGCACCGAGGCGTCCTTGAGCGTCAGGTGGGCCGGTTGCTGCTCTTCGTGGTTGGTGTTGCTGATGAAGACGCTGCTCAGCCGGTCAAAGGTCAGTTTGCCATCGGGCTTGGGGTAATTGATGGGCTGGCACTCGGCCGCAGGCTTGAGGTAGGCGTGGTCGGGCTTGTCGCGGCGCAGGGTCCAGGGGATGTGGCCGCGTAGCACAAACTGCTCAAAGCCGTTCATCAGCGTGGCGGTGGTCAGGCCGTACTTGAACCAGTTCTTGAAGTTGCGGTCCTTGTTCAGCTCGGTGTGCAGCCAACTGGCCTCAAAGGCGGCGGGGTAGGCGCTCAGTTCATCATGCTGCCGACCGGCCTGCACGGCCTCAAAGGCGGCCTCTGCCGCCAGCATGCCGGTCTTGATGGCAGCGTGGCTTCCTTTGATGCGGCCCACGTTCAGGTAACCCGCATTGCAGCCTATCAGCGCACCACCCGGGAACACGGTCTTGGGCAGGGCATTGAGGCC
>RFWA01000272.1 GCA_009922295.1 Betaproteobacteria bacterium | reverse complement strand
AGCACCTCGGCCTTCAACGGCATCAAGCTGCTGGACGGCACCTTCACCGCGCAAAACTTCCAGGTGGGTGCCAACGGCACGACCAATGACCAGGTGGCCATCAGCTCCATCGCCAGCGCCCGCTCCAATTCATTGGGTGTAGGTGCCAGCTCAAGCTACTCCACTTCCGTTGTAGGTACCTCCTTGAACAAGGGCGGTACTTACCTGGCGGCTGGTGGACTGGCCATTAACGGGCAGTCCGTGGGTGCGGCTGGCACCGACGGCGTCTCCAGCAGCTACGCCAAGACCAGCGGCATTGCCATTGCGGCGGCCATCAATGCCATCAGCGGCAACACCAACGTGAATGCCACGGTCAGCACCACCACCAGCGCAGGTGTGGCGGCCACCTCGACCGCGGCTCTGGCGGCTGGTTCCGTGACGGTCAATGGCGTGGACATTGGTGCGCTGGGCGCCACCACCACCGCCGTTGGACGTGGTGTGCAGGTCGCGGCTGCCATCAACCTGAAGACCTCGCAAACCGGCGTCACGGCGACCGTGAACACGACGACTGGTGCTGTTGCATTGAACGCTGCCGACGGCCGCAACATCGTAGTGAGCGGTACCACGGGTGCAAGCTCCGCGGTGGGCTTGGGTACTGGCACAGTCACCTACGGTACTGGGGCTGGCGGCACTGCGTTGGTCACTACTGCTGCGACCACGACGGGAACCATTTTCATCAATGGCGTGGACATTGGCGCGGTTAGAGCGGGTACCTCAGTCACGGACAAGGGTGACGCTTTGGCAGCAGCTATCAACGCTTTTTCAGAGCGCACCGGCGTCACTGCGACGAATACCGCCGGTGTACTTGCACTGACAGGCGCGGTGTACAACAACTCGGCCACGGACAACACGCTGACTGGCACCACAGCCCTGCAGGCGGCCACGGGTTTGCAGGTTAATGGCGGCACCACCATCGCCTTGACCGGTACCTCAACGTATGTCTCGCGTTCCACCGTCACCCTCAGCTCGGCAGCTTCAACGGGTATCACAGTGTCGCCCATCACCGGCGGCACCAACACCACGGGTTGGGTGGGCTTGGCAGAGCAGACGGTGACTGCCACCACAACAGCCGGTGCCGGTGTGTCTGCGCTGGACCTGACCACGGCCTCTGGCGCGCAAGCGGCCCTGGCCACGGTGGATGCAGCGATCAGCACCATCAACAGCACGCGGGCTGCGCTGGGTGCCTACCAGGCGCACGGGTGAAAACTTGACGGCTTCACGCAGCCGGGTGCAGGACGCTGACTTCGCGGCAGAAACCGCCAACCTGTCGCGCGCGCAGATCCTGCAGCAGGCCGGTACCGCCATGGTGGCGCAGGCCAACCAGCTGCCCCAGGGCGTGCTGGCCCTGCTGCGCTGAGCCAGGAGCAGGCGCCAGCCGGTCTGGCTGTCATTGCCCCGCATTTCGGGGCTTTAGTGCTCGCCCCATGCGCCAGAATGGGTGGGTTGACTACAGGAGGGTGCGCATGGCAACCATTTCATCGGTGGGCGTTGGCAGCGGGTTGGACTCCGCGGGCATCATCAGCAAGTTGGTGGCCCTGGAGAAGGCACCACTCACCGCCTTGGCGAGCAAGGCTACCAAATTACAAACCCAGATTTCGGTGTTTGGCGCCGTGCAGTCCCAGGTCGCTGCCCTGACGGATGTGGCTGCCCGCATCGCCTTGCCCAGCGCCTGGACGGCCCGCACTGCCTCGTCGTCGGCCGCTACGTCGGCCACCATCACGACCACCAGCACCACCGATGCCACGTCGTTCACCCTGGACGTGGACCAGTTGGCCAAGCAGCAATCCGTGTCCTCGGCCACGCTGACGGCCGGCGCGATGCCGGGTGCGGGCACGCTCAAGTTTCGCCTTGGGGCCTGGACCACGACGGGCACCACCACCACCTTCTCCAATGCCGCCACCACCCTGGCAGGCACTACCGTCACCGGTTACGCCACGGCCTTGGCGGCTGGCGACATCACCATCAACGGCACGCCCATTGGCGCTATCACGGCAGACACCACGGCTGCTGCCCGGGGCCAAAAAGTCAGCGTCGCCATCAATGCGGTAACTGGCACCACTGGTGTGACAGCCACCTACGACACCATCACCGGCGCCGTGGCGCTGTCGTCGGCCAATGGCAATGACATTGTGTTGGCCACCACCGCCAGTGCCGCCAAGACCGCTACCGGTCTGGGGGCCAGCGGCACGGTCTCTGGCGATGTGAGCATCGCCATCACCGCCACCGACACCGTGGCCACCATTGCGGCCAAAATCAATACAGCGGGCGCCGGGGTGCTGGCCACTGCTTTCAACGACGGCACCAATGACAGGCTGCTGCTGCGCAGCAAAAGCACGGGCACCACAGCGGGCTTTCGCATCCAGTCGGATGTCGCCAACACCTCGGAATTGGCCAAGTTTGTGTTCGACCCCCAGAACAAGGCTGGCATAGGCATGGATGCCGACCACACCGACAGCCCGGTCACCTTTGCCGTGGACGCCCGGGCCCGCA
The DNA here is from genome assembly GCA_009922295.1 of Betaproteobacteria bacterium. Taxonomy (GTDB): domain Bacteria; phylum Pseudomonadota; class Gammaproteobacteria; order Burkholderiales; family Burkholderiaceae_C; genus Rhodoferax. The sequence continues at coordinate 1,551 of RFWA01000272.1, read as the reverse complement.
TCAACGGCCTGGCGGTCACCTCGGGCACTAATACGCTCACCGGCAACATCCCGGGCGTGACCATCAAACTGGTGGCTACCACCACCACCAACTATGGTTCGGGCGCCGAGGTGAAAAACCCCATCACCATGACCGTCAGCGAGGACGTGACACCCGCCGTGCGCAATGTGTCAGACCTGGTGACGGCCTACAACAGGCTCAACGCGACCCTGAGCGACCTCACGGCCTTCAAATGGGATGAAACCTTGCAAAAACGGGTGGCCCAGCCGTTTCAGGGCGATACCTCGGTGGTGAGCCTGCTCAATGTGATGCGCGGCGTGGTGGGCTCGGCCAGCCTGGGCGCCACCAGCCAATACCTGTCCGACGTGGGCTTGCAATTGGGGAAAGACGGCTCACTCACCATCAACAACGCCAAGCTCACGGTGGCCGCCAACAATGGCACCAGCATGCAAAAACTGTTCACCAATGACAACAGCGACGCGCTCACCAACGGATTTGCCCTCAAGTTCAAGGCGCTGGGCAAAGGTCTGCTGGCCGCCGGCAGCAGCGGCACCAAAGGTGTGCAGTCGGGGCAGGGCGTGGTGACCGCCAAGGCCGCCAAGCTACAGTCTGACCTGGACCTGAACGCGGCCGCCCAGAAAAAAGTGAACGACCGTGCGTCAGACGTAGAAAGCCAGTTGTCAAAACGGTACAGCGCCCTGGATGGCCAGATGGGTAAGCTGACAGCCTTGGGCAATTATGTGAGCCAGCAGGTCACGCTGTGGAACAAGAATACGGCCTGACCCGTATTTTTGGAGTATTTTTGGCATTCAGACCACGTGGATATTGGATTGCTTGCTATTTAATTAGTAGCAATTTGCCAGATTGAATCCAAGCCCTTTTCTTTGGATTAACCGGCAGAAAAAGGACTTCAGAGTGCTGCCCAATCAGCCGATATAGAACCCAAGAGCTGATTGAACCTGAAGGAGTTTGCCCATGTTTACGCCCGTCCATAGCCGCGCTTCCTCTGCTTACCGCCGTGTTGGCGCCGACACATCAGTGCCCGGCGCCGACTCCCACCATTTGGTGCACCTGTTGTTTGAGGAGTTGCTGCAAAGCGTTGCCAATGCACGTGGCGCGATGGCGCGCAAGCAGATTCCTGAAAAATGTGCGTCCATTGGCCGCGCCGTGAGCATCCTCGACGAGGGCCTCAAGGGCGGTTTGAACATGTCCGCCGGTGGCGAACTCGCCGAGAGCCTCAACAGCCTGTACGACTACTGCATCCTCCAGCTGACTAAGGCCAACGCCCACAACGACGAGAGTCTGCTGGTGGAGGTGCGTGCCTTGCTGGAGCCGCTGGCCCAGGCTTGGCAAGAAATTCGCCCCGAAGTCAGTGGTAAGGCCACGGGGACCGCACGCCGCGGCTGACTAAAGTGAATCCCAAACTGATGGACTGCTATCGCGCCATCGAAGCGGCCAGCCAGCAAATGCTGGAGGCCGCGCAAATGGCCGATTGGAACGAGGTGGTGCGCTATGAAGGCGCCTGCGCCGTCCTGATCGAGCAACTGCGCC
>RFWA01000271.1 GCA_009922295.1 Betaproteobacteria bacterium | reverse complement strand
TGGCAACAGAATCCGTCCATTCCGTCACGGTGGAATAGTCCCGCTAGGACCTCTGCCGGAGAACTCAGGCTGTGGTGAACCAAAGCACCTCAGTCTTTGCTCAGATCCGCTGACGCTGGACATCCGTCCACTGAGTCCCTACCACGAGAAACTGTTTCACTCAGTTCAATCGCTCAAGCACATGGGGTGGACTGACCTTCAGATCGCAGACCACTTCAATCAGGTGGGTTTGCTGACCCCAAGAGGACACCGCTGGATTGCTCAGTCGGTGTTTTCCATTCGGAAGAAACACGAGAAGAGGTTGGCGAGGATCACCGACAAACAATGACCAGTGAGAGGGGTGTGCTCTCTTAGAACTATTGGTCTCTTTGGTGTCTCTGCGATTCGGTCAGGTCCGATTGAGATCCAGAAGCGTGGAATCACCGCTGATGATCGACCGGTTCGTTGGGTGGTGCTTGTGATGATCTGAATCCGGGAGTGCGCTCACTTCGCTATTGCCCACTGAAGATGAAGATGATGCCTTCTTCGGATATTTCAGTGCCAGGAACTGCTTGAACGAGAGGATCCTCTTTGGGTTCTTCTCGGGAATTGTCTTCGGTTGTGTGGGCATATACAAAGGGTCCTTTTCTTTTTGTTGGATTTGGATGGAATCGCCTTTGTGTATTTAGCCAGTCGGTAACGGCAATGCTTTTGTTCAGACTTTTGTTCAGACCAGTGCGGTGCCGGTGAGAGGGGCAGGCTTTCTGACCTTCGCTCACAATCCATTGAAATCAAAGGAAAGACAACAACAGTATTCCAACGGGATTCCAACTGGATTCGAAGGGAGAAATTCCCTGAGTCTCTGCACGGTTATAAGGGGAACTGAACCTAATGCGGTAGGTATGGGGTTCTGTGGGTGGAGTGGGTACTATGTGAGGCTGTGGAGATTGTAAATGGAGATAAAGTGAATTACACAAAGGGGAAAACTAATCGCTTAAATTTAGTCTTGAAAGTGACAGCATCAGTATGCACAGCGTTTGCCATATTCATCATATTGGCTAAGACAGCAAAATATATTGCCACCTTAATGCAGGGTTACGGAAATGAGATCGTATTCCTTACCTGTTGGTCTATTTCGGTATCAATCGCAACCAGTGTCGCTATTGCTGTCAATGGCATCTGGCTGTCTCACCGAGCAATGGTTGTTGCAAAGAACATTTTTATGTTGACGATGTTTAGCATGATCGGCTTGAGCGGACTACTGATGATCTTTGACGTCCCACGGGGTAATGATTGGGTTATTCGTCAATGGTCGGCAACAGCGATTGGTTTTCTGGTGGGCGTTCTGGGTATGCTTAGGTATTCAAAATTAAATAAATGAACTAATAAGACACGTTAGAGAATGCATCATTGAATCAGATCGCTTGTCCTAAAGTATATTTTTAACATCCTTATTTTTTTCGTGCGACTAGTAAATGATTGGGCTAAAGGAATTATTTATGTTTTATGACATCATTGACGTTTATAGATTTAGGTTTTTATCCACCAATCTATTAAATAATTCTCTTATGCTCGCTGGACTAATTGTCGGCGCCGATCGAATATTGACCACCTGTGCCGATTGAATTTTGACCAGGGATCTTGGGCCGTCTTTTGAAGGGACGGCTGTGCATAAGTGTACGTGATCGTGGGTGTCCGGTTACTCCTTGAGAGTCTTCGTCGTGGATCGGTTGGCGCGGGGGAAGTCGCGTAGGGCGTAGCCCGAAGCGAATTTCCCCGCGCGGCGCTCGGTTATGCCTTGGCCGCGGTGCCCGTCCGCTTGGCTTGCTCGCGCGCCTTGATGCGCGACTTGGCCGTGGCACTGCTGTGGCTGAACCGGTAGGACTCGTTACCCGTCTCCACGATATGGCAGTGATGGGTCAGCCGATCCAGCAACGCCGTTGTCATCTTCGCGTCACCGAACACGCTGGCCCATTCGGCGAAGGTGAGATTGGTCGTGATCATCACGCTGGTACGCTCGTAGAGCTTCGAGAGCAGGTGGAACAGGAGCGCCCCGCCGGGCTGGCTGAACGGCAGGTATCCCAGCTCGTCCAGGATCACCAAATCCATGCGCATCAGCCGGAACGCGATGCGCCCCTGCCTGCCCTGAACCTTCTCCTGCTCCAGGGCATTGACCAGATCGACCGTCGAGTAGAACCGCACCCGTTTCGCGTGCCGGGTGATGCCCGCCACGCCAATCGCGGTGGCCAGGTGCGACTTGCCCGTGCCCGTGCCGCCGATCAGCACCACATTGTGCGCGGCCTGGGTGAACGACAGATCGGCCAACTGCTCAACCAACGCCCGATCCACTTTGGACTGCGTGAAGTCAAAGCCCGCCAGATCGCGGTGAACGGGGAACTTCGCCGCATTCATCTGGTTGCTTGTCGAACGAACGGATCGTTCCGTGCGCTCAGCCGCAAGCAAGTGCTCGATCAACCAGCCCGAAGCGTCCAGCGATGCGTTCGTGCCCTGCGCGATCAGGTCGGTCCAGGCGCCAGCCATGCCGTATAAGCGCATCTCCTTGAATTCGGCGGCCACATCACGCATGGCGCACCTCCTCGGTACTGTCCTCGTCGCGCAGACGGTCATAGCGCCCCGTGTCGGCTACCGGCACCTCCGTGACCTGCAGCAAGGTCTCGACCTGTTCGAGCGGCACACTGGGCTTGAGCCGGCCTACCACGTTGATCACATGCTCGGCGCTCACCGCGCCGGACTCCAGCACCAGCTCCACCGCCACCAGAACGGCCTCAATGCCCGCCCCAGGCACGGCGGCAAGCACCTGCGCCATGACGCGGTCGCCGCCTTCGCGAGGCAGCAAGGTGCTTTGCAGCCGCCGTAGCGCCTCGGGCATGTCTGCGAACGGAGCTCCGTTCCTGAGCGCGCCCGGCTTTCTCTGCACCAGCGGGATGTAGTGCTGCCAGTCGTAGCGGGTCTGCCCGCGCTCGGTCAGCCGTTCGTGGGTCGCAACCAGTATTTCACTCGCCACCACCTCTACGCGCTGCGGATATACCCGCACGCTGACCATCTGACCCACCAGGTCGCACGGCACCGAGTACCGGTTGCGCTGCACGCTGATCAGGCAAGTGCTCGACACCCGCCCAAGGCTCTCGACGTAGCCGTCGAACGCCGCAGGCATCGGCATCAGGTGCGGTTGCTCATGCTCGAGCATCTCGGCCACACTGAACTCCCGATGCTCGGGATGGCGTACCTCGCCCCACAGCGCCCGGCACCGTGTTCCAACCCAGGCGTTGAGCGCTACCAGCGAGCTAAAGCGTTCCCTGCCCGCGTCTTGCCAGATGCGCCGCCGGCTGTCCTGCACGTTCTTCTCAACGACACCCTTCTCCCAGCCAGAAGCGACGTTGCAGAAATCGGCCTCGAACAGATAGTGCGCGCACAGCACCGCAAAGCGAGCATTGACGATGCGCCCCTTGCCCTTCTGTACCTTGTCCACCGCAGTCTTCATGTTGTCGTAGATGCCCCTGCGCGGCACCCCGCCCAACGCCTCGAACGACCGGGTGTGCGCATCGAACAACATCTCGTGGCCTTGGCTGGGGTAGGCCACCAGCCAGAACGCGCGGCTCGCGCACAGCTTCAAATGCGCCACCTGCAGCCGGCGGTAGATCCCGCCCACCACAAGTCCCTCTTCGCTCCAGTCGAATTGGAACGCCTCGCCAAGATCGAATTTCAGCGGCACGAAGGCACGTCTCGCCTGCGCTTGTCCCGCGCTTTGGCGCCAGTACCGGATGAAGTCCGTCACCCGAGAATAGCCGCCCTTGTAGCCCTCCCGCCTGAGCTGCGCGCACAGCGCTCGCGCAGTTCGCCGGTCTCGCTTCGGACGGTGAGCGTCCGCCTCTAGCGCCTGAACCAACTGGCCCTCGAACGCCGTGAGCTTGCCCGGCGTGTCCCGCCTTCGGTATTTCGGCGGCGCAGCCTCCGGGACCTTCAGCCACTTCTTCACCGTGTTGCGCGACAAACTCGTGCGCCGCGCAATCTCGCTGAACGACATGTTGTCGCGCAGATACATCCGTCGAATCTTGCCAACCAGTGCCATGGTAATCACCT
>RFWA01000028.1 GCA_009922295.1 Betaproteobacteria bacterium | reverse complement strand
AGCCCCTTGTCCAGCGCCGGCGCGCGATACCGCGTGCTCTGCTCCGAGGGTGTCATTGACGCCCCACCCGCCGGTCACCTTCGAGATCGCTCCACAGCCCTTCCGGGACCGGGAAGTGGCCCATCTCAAGTGCATCGTCCACCTCTTGTGGACTGCGCGCACCCACAAGCACCGCGCTCACCGCCGGATGACGGCGCACAAACTGGATTGCCGCAGCGCGCAGTGGCACTCCATGGTCGGCGCAAATCCCACGCAGTTCCGCCACCCTGTCCAGTACCGCCTGGGATGCTGGCGCATAGTCATAGGTTGCGCCACGTTGGGGGTCCGCCAGCACACCGCTGTTGAACACTCCCCCTGCCACTGCCGCGATTCCACGTTCGAGACACAACGGAAGCAGGTCACTGGCCGCAGAGCGGTCAATCAGCGAATAGCGCCCCGCAACCAGCACGATGTCCACATCGGATTCACGTACGAAGTCGGCCAGCATCTCACACTGGTTCATCCCTGCGCCGACCCCGCGCAACACGTTGGCTGCGCGCAACCTGCGCAACTCCGGCAAAGCCAGGTCGCTGGCCAGTTGGTGATGCGCATCCGGGTCGTGCACGTAGGCCACATCGATCCGATCGATGCCCAGGCGCTGGCGGCTTTCCGCAAGGGAAGCCTGAATGCCGTCCGCGCTGAAATCGAAGACCGGGCGCAAGTCCGGCACCCCCTTGAAAATGGGCTCCCCATCGAGGTCGTTCGACGGATCCAGAAAGCCTTCGGTACGCAACAGCCGCCCCACCTTGGTCGTCAGGACGAATTCATCGCGTGGTCGTCGCGCGAGGACACGACCCAATCGACGCTCAGCCAGTCCGAAACCATAAAGTGGCGCCGTGTCGAACAGGCGGATGCCCCTTTCCCAGGCACGCTCAACGACCGCCTCGGCCTGTGCCTCAGAAACCTCGGCAAACAGACCGCCGAGCGGGGCGGTGCCGAGGCCGAGCCAACTGGTCTTCAGGCCAGTGCGGCCCAGCGTAACACGGGCGAGAGTGTTGTCCACAGGCTTGGATCTCGATGGTCAGTGGGCGTCGCGCCAGTCGATGACGATGGCGTTGAGATCATTGCGTGCCGACGTGAACAGGGTCTGGTACAGCGGCTGGCATTCCGACCAGTGTACCGAATGACTGATCAGCGAGCGCATCGGAAATGCGCCTGACCCGATCAGACGCAGCACGCCGAGCCGCAGGCCGTGCTTGCCGATGAACCATGGAAACAAGGCGTGCAGTTCCTTCACGTGCATTGCGTTGAACGGCAACGACAGCCGCCCAGGGTGGTAGCCGACAAACGACAGACGACCGCCCTGGGAGCAGCAGTTGATTGCGTCATCGAGCACCTGACCCATACCTGTGGTATCCATCACGACGTCGAAGCCCTTGGGAAAACGCGCCGCAGTCTGTTCGGCCAGAGGCCCCTTGCCCGCATCCAGCACCCAGTCGGCGCAGTGCGTGGCGGAGATGCCTAGCCGCGACTGCGAAACATCGGACACTGCAACGTAACAGCCACGCAGCCGTGCCAGTTGCGCTGTCGCCTGGCCGATCAGGCCCTGGCCGACCACAAGTACCGAGTCTTGCGCCATTACGTCGGCCTGGTCGAGTGCATTGGCGCCAACACAGGGCTGCACGAACAGACTTGCCAGGTAGGCCTGGTCGAGGCTTTCGATGCGATGTACACGGTCGCTGTTGGCCACGGCGTATGCGGCGTGCGAGCCGCGACAAAAGATCGCCACCGCATCACCGCTGCGGTACTCGGTCACTTTCGGTCCAACCGCCACCACTTCACCTGCAGCCTGGTACCCGGCCACAAATGGCAGCGCCAGGCTCCCGTGTTTGCCTGTGCCCTGCAACATCTCCGTGCCGATGCTGACGCCGGAATAATGCACCTTGATCATGACACCAGCTTCGGGCGCTTCGGGCATCGGCATGCGGCCAAGCACCGCCCTTCCATACTGCTCGATCACCAGTGCGTTCATCGTCTTGTCAATGGTCATGCCGTCACCTCGTGAACAGTTTCAGGGTCCAACTCGCAGACGCTGTGCGAAGGGACGAACCCGTAATCGGAATGCAGCGCATCCATCGCGAAAATTGGCGGGGCGGCAACACCAGCCACTTCGTGAGCCGCCAGGTCGAGGTGCCGGCCCCTCTCGCCCAGACAGCCGCGCAACACGTCGGCCACCGGGCCGGAAACGCGAAGGTTTGGACCGACCAGGTTGTACACGCCCGCGCCCGGTCGCACCGGCGCTTCGAGAACGGCGCAGATGCCGTCCAGTAGGTCCTGCGACGTGACCTGGCCAAGGTAGAGGAAAGGCAGCGCTGGCAGCGCCTGCGCGCTGCTCCAGGGCATCTCCTTGCGCGAGCTGTACATGACCCAGCCAAACCGAAGGCAGGTGTATTCGCCATCCGGCACGATGCGCGCGAAATACGCCGCCAGTTGCTCCACCATGGCCTTGGAAAGCCCGTAGGCGTCGCGCGCCAGGCAGGGATGGCGGTCCGCAATGGGCAAGGCCTGCGGCACGAACTCCGCGTGCAGACAGCCCACTGCGGCGATCGAGCTGGCCAGCACGAACTTGCGGCAGCCCCGATCACTCAGGTAACGCAGCAGGCGCCTTGTCCCGAGCACGTTGGTTGCCAGACCGGCCTCCTCGGAGGTGCCGCCCACCTCGCCCGCCAGGTGCACCACCGCGTCGATCTGGTGCGCGTCGAGCTGGTGCAGGTTCTCGAAAGAACTGAAGTCGCCCCGGATCGTGCAGGCGGCGCCGGCCAGTGGCTTGCGCGACAACGCGACCACCTTGTGTCCGGCTTCGAGTCGCGGCACCAGCCGGCTGCCGACAAAACCGCTAGCGCCGGTGACCAGAATCGTGCTCACGCGGCGTCTCCTATCACGAACAGTTCGATCACCGGAAGCGGGCCGGGTGGCTGCGCCGGCAGGTCCAGCACCAGCGCGTCCGCGTCCCAGACCTCGTGTTCCAGGATCATGTGAAACCGCTTGGCGCGCCGGATCTCGGAGGCGTCGTTGAGCAGCTGCGCATACAAGACGCGCTGGCCGAGCCCTTCGAGCCGCAGGTACTTGCGCGGCCATACGAGCAGGTGGACATACAGGCGATCACCGCGCTGGGTGTATCGGCAGCCGTCCGGCGCCTTGAACGCACTGGGGCCGCACCCCGTGATGGCACGCCCATGCAGGTGCATCCATTCCCCGACCGACTCAAGAATGGCGCGCGTCGGGCCGTTGAGTTCGCCGCGTCCGTTGGGCCCGACGTTGAGCAGGAGGTTGCCACCGGTCGCCACCGAATCGACCAGCGCACGCAATACCAACGCGTCGCTTTTCCAGTTGCGATCCTCGCGGTTGTAGGCCCAGGTGTCGTTGAGCGTCATGCAGGCCTCCCAGGGTAGAGGTCGGCCGCCACGCAGCGGCAACTGGGTGGGCTGGTACTGTTCGCAACTCGCGTAGTCACCGGCAATGCCGAGACGGTCGTTGACGACCGCCTGCGGAGCCAGCTCACGGACCACCGCCAGCAGTGCGTCAGCCTCCCAATCCAGCGGGCCCTTGCCCACCCAATGGTCGGCCTGCCAACCTGCGATCTTGGGCCGCTCAGGCTCAGGATAGGAGAAATCGAACCACACCAGGTCGATCGGGCCAAACCAGGTCAGCAGCTCGCGCATCTGCGCACGCATGTAATCTGCGTACTTCGGCATGCTGCGCTGCTGGGCGCGAGTCGCAGGATCGTTGCGCATGGGGTGCAGAAAGTCCAGCGTGAAGTCCGCATGGTGCCAGTCGATCAGCGAGTAATAGAAACCCACCTTCAGACCATGTTTGCGGCAGGCATCCACGAACGGCCGCACCAGGTCCCGGCCGGCCGGCGTGTTCGTTGCCTTGAATTCAGTCAGCTTCGAATCCCATAGGCAGAAGCCGTCGTGGTGCTTGGTCGTGAGAACAGCATAGGTCATGCCTGCCCGCTTGGCCGCGAGAATCCAGGCCTCCGGGTCATACAGGTCCGGTTCGAAGTGGTCGATGTACTTCTGGTAGTCCGCGTCCAGGATCGGATCGCGAAACCGCGCCCACGACACTTCGCCCGGATGCAAGGCACCTGGCCCCCAGTGAATGAACATGCCGAAGCGGTCATCCTCGAACCAGGCGCCGGTCCGATCGGAGTTGGTGGGGGTCATGCGGGCCTTTCTGGCTGATCGGCAGGGATGGCGGGCAGCGCATTGCCAGTCGCCGGATCAAAATAGTGAAATTGCAGTGTGTCCAGCGCGAGGCGCACGACCTGCCCTGCGGCCAGTCGCGCACGGGGGTTGATGCGGGCCATGAAATGGGTCCGCTTGTCGGCCATCAGCTCCGCTTCGTCGCCGTCTGCCGCCTTGCGCAACTGGTCGGTATCGACACGCGGAGCATCCAGCGTGAATCCCACGTAGGCATCCGCACCTTGTGCCTCCACCAGATCCGCCGTTACCTCGATCGTCGGGAACTCTGGCGGCGCGAACTGAGCCGCCTCAAATGCCTCAGGGCGAATCCCGAGCACAACGCGACCCTGGGGCAACTCTGTCTGCCGGTCCAATCTGGCGACCGACAGCCGGTAACCGGCAAACACGATCTCGGAGCCGGTGACCACTGCCTCGACCATGTTCATGGTCGGTGCGCCAATGAAGGCAGCGACAAACATGTTGCGCGGGTTGCGATACAACTCGTCAGGCGGGCCAACCTGCGTGATTTCACCGTCGCGTAGCACTGCGACACGGTGACCCAGCGTCATCGCCTCGACCTGGTCATGGGTCACGTACACCGTGGTGACCTGCAGGTGCCGATGCAGGCGCGCCAGTTCTGCACGCATGCCCACACGCAGCTTTGCATCGAGATTGGAGAGGGGTTCGTCCATCAGGAACGCCTTGGGCTCGCGGATGATGGCGCGTCCGATCGCCACGCGCTGACGTTGTCCGCCCGACAGTTCGTTGGGTCGGCGCTCCAGCAGCGCCTCGAGGCCAAGCAGCGATGCGACTTTGGCGATGCGCTCCTTCATGACCTGCTTGTCGCTGCGCCGCACGCGCATGCTGTAGCCCAGATTTTCGGCCACACTCATGTGTGGATACAGCGCGTAGTTCTGGAACACCATCGCGATGTCGCGCAACTGCGGTGGGATGTTGGTCACCTCGCGGTCATCCATCCAGATGCCGCCTTCGGTGACCTCTTCGAGCCCCGCAATCATTCGCAGGAGGGTGGTCTTCCCGCAGCCTGACGGCCCGACCAGCACCATGAACTCGCCATCCTGCACTGTCAGACTGACATTGCGCACGGCCTCGAAACCGGAGTCGTACCGCTTTGACACGCCCTGAATCTTGATCATGTCAACGAATACCTCCGGAAAATCCCCGCACGATATGGCGCTGCAGGAAAACGAACACCGTCATCACGGGAATACTGGCGATCACGACCCCTGCGAAGATCGGGCCCCAGGAGGTCGAATACTCACCCACCAGCGAGAAGATCGCAACCGGCAGAGTCTGTTTGCCGCTGCCAAGCAGGAAAATCAGTGGCGTGAAGAAGTCGTTCCACACGTGCATGCCATGAATCACGATGACGGTGGCAGTGACAGGGCGCACCAGCGGCATCACGACGTCCCAGAAGACGCGCAGGCGCGAGGCGCCGTCCATCAGTGCGGCTTCCTCGAAGTCCGTCGGAAGGGAGCGAATGAAGGTGGTGTACAGGAAAATCGTCAGCGGCGCCAGCAACCCTGTGTTCATGAGAACCAACCCCAGCGGATTGCCGACCAGACCGAAGCTGCGCATCATTTGGAACAAAGGCACGATCCCCAACTGCTGCGGGACCGTGATGCCGACCAGGAAGAGCAGAAAGACCCATTCCACCGCCCGACCCTTGCGGCGTGCCAGCACATAACCCGCCATCGCACCAGACACAACCAGCACCAGGACGCTCAGGATCGCAATCAGGGCGCTGTTGAACAATGCCGGGGCCAGCGACGCATTACCGCTGGCGGCGCTTGCGTTCCAGGCTTCCAGGTAATTGGCCCAGTACGGCTGCCACGGCGGCGCGAACGGCGCACGTGCAGTCTGCCCGTCAGACTTCAGCGAGAGCGTGACCACCAGGTAAAGAGGAATGGCGTACACCAGCGTCAGGCCGACCAGCAGCACGCGCCACAGCGAAGCCGACAGGGTGACGCGTCTGCTCATCGGGTGTGCTCCCGTCTGCGCAATACCGCCAACTGGACCATGGCCGCCAACGCGACACCGATCGTCAGGACCACCGCAAGCGCGGTGCTGTAGGCAAACGCACCGTGGGTAAAGGCCTGACGATAAATCATCAACGCCGCAGTCTGGGTCGAGTAGCCGGGGCCCCCGGCGGTCATCATCATGACCTGGTCGAACAGCTTGAGGCCACCGATGAAGGGCAGCAGCACATTGACGGTCACGGCGGGTGCCAGCAGCGGCACGGTGATGTCCCAGAACTGGCGCAGACGTCCCGACCCATCCATCGCCGCCGCCTCATACAACTCCGGCCCGATGCCCTGCAGTCCTGCAAGGTAGATGATCATCGTGAGGCCTGCAAACTGCCAGACCACCGTAAAGGCAACCATCCAGAGGGCCGTGTCCGGCAGGCCCAGCCAGGGCTGCTGCCAGTCCCGCAGGTCAAGCACGGCAAGCAGGCTGTTGAGTGCGCCTTCAGGCGAATAGATGTACTGCCATATCACACCCACCACGACCGGTGCCAGCAGCACGGGCGCAACGAACACTGGGCGCAGTAATGCCTTGAGTCGCGAATTGCCATTCAGAGCCAAGGCCAAGGAAAGACCGACTATATTCTGGATGATGGTCGTCGTGAAGGCAAGGAAAACCGTGTTCTTCAGCGAAGACAACGCTTCGCCGTCGGTGAAGACCAGCTTGAAGTTTGCAAAACCGACGTACTTGAACCCGCCGACGCCGCTCCAGTCAGTGAAGGCGTAGTAGGTGCCTGCGATGCTGGGGTAGACCAGCATCAGCAGGTAGCAGAACAGGGCCAGCCCCGCGAACCACCACGGAATCTGCAGCGCCTGGCGCAGGCCGGCATTCACCTTCACGTCAGGCACTGGGAACTGCCAGGGGCTCAGGGCTGCGAATAGACATCATCCATGCGTTTGAGCAGTGCGTCCACGGAGGTCTGGTTGGACAGCAGCTCCTGGATGCCGGCCATGTAGATCGGCTGGATCTTGGAGTTGGGCCAGTTGCGGTCCAGGTACTCCACCGTCCGCTTGGCCCTGAGCAAGTTGGCGACCGCTGTGGCGTTTCCCGCTGGGGCAGGAGCAGACTCGATGTCGCTGGCCACCAACTGATTGACCGTCGCAGCCCATTTGCGCAGATTGTCCGGTTGCGCGATATAGGCAACAAACTTCTTGGCTGCCTCCTTGTGCTTCGACTGGGCCGAAACGCCATAGGTGATGGTGGGTCCGATCGGCAACCGGACCTTCGACTCGTCGACATTTCCGGGGAAAGGCGATTGCGTGATCTTCACATCCGGGTTGTACTTGATCACCGCCGGCAGGAACGCCACGACACCGACATAGAGTGCCGCTTGCCCGTTGGCAATCTGCTTGAGTGCGTCGTCGTTCGAATTGCCGGCAGCGGTGCGCGAGAAGCAACCCCGGTCCCGCATCTGCAGGTACATCTCCATAGACTGCTTGTAGCCCTTGGCGAAGCTGGTCCTGCCAGCCGCGTGGTCTTCTGCGAAGCTCGGGTTGTCAACGAAGGCAGTCGACGCAATCATGGCGTAGCCCGGGAAAAGTGTCGGCACTTGCTCCTTGAGTCCGAACGCGATCGGGATCGTGGAGGCCTTGGCCTTGTCGCAGAAGGCGAGCAACTCGTTGAAATTGACAGGGACCGAAGCACCGACTTTCTTCATCACCTCGTCGTTGGACAGCATCGTGATGAATGAATAGGTTGTGGGTGGCACATAGGCCTTGCCATTGAAGGTGACCGCACGCCTGAACGACTGGGGGATGGTCTTCGCCCAGGGCTCGGAGGACAGGTCCTCGAGCATGCCCGCCTTGGCAAGCTGGATCAGCGACATGGGCGCTCCGTCACCTGGATAGATCAGGGTGATGTCGGGCGCATTGCCGGTGGTGAACTGGGCCCGGATCGATTGCCCGTCGGCCGTGTAGGAGGCCCTGATCTTGATGCCCGGATTGGCGGCTTCAAAACCAGCGATGGCCTGGTCTGTCGCCGTCTTGTAGGAGGCGAGGTAGGACATGGTCAGTTCCTGCGCGCTGAGCACTGCAGGTGCGCTCGCCAACGTCAGACAGGCCAGACCGCCCAGCAGGTGGCGGCCCGTGATGGGGTTCGATAGTGCAAACATGTCGTCCTCTGTGGTGTCCGGCGGATAAGACAGGGTGCTGGACGCCGGCTGTCCAGTCCCGATGTGACGGAATCGATTATCTGATCTGCGCAAGATCGCTGTCAAGTACTTCATTTATATCTGAAACTATTCTGCATGAATGAATCAGCTTGCGGCGTCTCGCAAGGTACCGGATTTCAGATGGCGTGCTGCAGCACGACCATCTGATGCACTTCAAGCCGCGGAACGATGAAACTAATGGCGCCTTCCTCGTGCTGCAACGGCAGCGCGATCCCCTGTGGCTCCAGCATGGCACTAGAAACCGGAATGTCGGGACGTACCCGGATTTCGATGTCATGCACCGCAACCACATCCTCGATCACTTCGATCGGGCGATCATTAATCGTGCCGCGATTCATCGGCGCTGCGCACAAGAGGTGCACGATGTCCCGACGGTGCGCGGGTTGCCGCTGCCAGGTGACCCGGCCATAAGACGGCAAGTTGCACTCCAGGATTCGCCGCCCCAGCAGATGGTCGATCGCGCGGGCAACGTACTGCTTCAGCGCCACGGCCCCCTTGTCGCGATAGAGCGTGAAAACCGGGTGCGCCAGGTACACGAGATCGTCAAGTGCAACGCCGCAATCGAAGCCCGAGGGTGCCGGCTTGGCAGGCGTGTGCATATGGTTGCAGAAGTGTGCGGAACTCCGATTGAAATGGGGATCGAACACCTGCCCAAGTGCGCGTCCCGTGGTGGCATGAATTCGGTGGGATGGTGCATACATGACCATCGGCCTGTCGACGAAATCGGCCCGAAGCTCCGGAACAGGCAGGATGTAGTCCGGATTGAAGGTGCTGAGCCCCTGGTACTTCGCACCGACATCCAGCGCAAACGCATTGCCCTCCAGGTTCAGTCCGCTCTGGCCACTGAGCAACAGTTTTCCGCCCGCAGCTCGATAGGCCTCCAGCCTCTGGGCAAGTTCAGCATCGATACGGATGATGTCGGGCAGGATCAGCAACCGATAGGGGCTGAAGTCCGAGAGGCGGTCGACAACGTCGAACAGGTAATGACTCTCGAGCAACAGGCGCGCGCAGCCTGCGTCGACCGGATGCTGGCGCGATATCCAGTCGGTCTCGCCAGGGCGCTCATGCCCGCTTGGCGACAACAGCGCGATATCGGCAACAGCCTGCACACCAACGCACCAGGCCTCCTTGCGCGCCACTTCGCGGTAGGCCTGGCCAATGATCGAATAGGTGGATGGATCGATGGCGCCTGTTGGATCCAGCTGGTCACCCACACTGCACCCCCCGCCGAAGGCCAGCATCAATGCGCACTCATACCGCAGTGCGTTGGGATGCTTGTAGCCCCCGTATTCACCCCAGAAGGTGTGAAACTTTCCGGTCATGCCGACATAGGGCTTGCGCAGCGTCCGCGCGAACGCCGCCGAGATCGGAAAATGGTCGTACCCCCAGCCGCCGGTCGGAAGCGACTCGAGCTCGAAGTGGCTGAAATGCGGCACGATGCTGCGGTCGCCTGGCGCGAGGTGACTGGTGTTATGAAACACCACCATGTCTTCGCGAAGGTGCCGCGCTGCGGCCGTCGTTGCCTGGTAGTAGCGGTCACGCGTGGCGATGGCCTGGCGTCGGCGGTCTGAAGCGCGCGTCCAGTCCAGTCCCGCTTGCTGCATCGACTCGCGACAGTACGTGCAGCAGCAGTCGTCCTGGTGCACGATGTCCAGAAAGATGCCGTCGGCCTGTGGAAACAGCGTGACGACTTCACGCACCTGTGTGCACAGTGCGTCCAGATACGGCGTGTTGAAGCACATCTCGCACCAGCCCGGGTCCACCAGGTTGCGCCCACGCGACATGCGCAAGGTACCGTCGGGCGTGACCTGGCGCCACTGCGGATAAAGCAGCGCGCTGCGGTTCTCCCATCCTGCGGTGACATAAATCTTCACCGCGATCCCGGCCTGCTTGCAAGCGTCGTACTGCGCGCGCAGCAAATCGAACTGGAGGTTCGGGTGGCGAGCGCCGACGGCGGAATCGTAGTACGACCAGCCATGATGGCACTTGGCAAACAGCGTGACGGAATTGACCGATGCCGCCTGCAACTGCTGCGCGAAAGCGGTTGCGTCGAATTGAGTCCCGATGTCCGGGATCAGCTCCGACGTATGGAAGTCGAGATGGACCTGTCGGAACGGAATCGTGTTCATGATGGATCCTTGCCGCAAAATCGCCAGTTGACAAATTTATATATGAGATTAGATTTCACATATGGTACATCAATCCAACTTACCCGATGAAGGGGAGTTTGCAAGCAACACCGGGAGAACTTGCCAATGGAACGAATGGGAATGTGCATAAGGCTCAAGGCTGACCAGGTGGACGAATACAAACGCCTGCACGCGGCGGTGTGGCCGCAAGTGCTGGCGCGCATCCAGGAGTGCGGCATCCGCAACTACACGATCTTTCTGCGGGAGCCAGAGAATCTGCTGTTCGGTTACTGGGAGTACCACGGGAAGGACTTTGCCACCGACGCCGCGCATATGGCGGCCGACCCGACCACACAAGCCTGGTGGAGGCTCTGTGAACCATGCCAGGAGCCGCTGGCGACCCGCAAGTCGGGTGATTGGTGGGCGGAGATGGAAGAAGTTTTTCATTCCGATTGACCCCCTTCCATAGGAGCGCGTATATCAGCAAGACACCTGAACTCGGCGCCACCTCGGCCTTCTCCCGGAGTCCGGGAGAGCTTCTGAAGATCGTCTGTGCCCGCACGTACATGGTTGATCTGGTGCCAGAGCGGCCGCGCACGGACGCGATCCAATCGTTTGTCAAGCAACAGACGATATTTGTCGAGATCGAGGTCGAGGGTGGACTGGTTGGTCTCGGTTACTCCTACACCATCGGCACTGGCGGGCACGCAGTGATGGCGCTGTTGCATCAGGATCTGCTCCCGCGTCTGATCGGCCGGGACGCGCGCCAGATCGAAGCCCTCTGGCAGTCATTGTTCTGGCACACCCACACCACTGCCGTCGGGGCAATCACCAGTCTGGCGCTGGCCGCGGTCGATCTGGCGTTATGGTGTTCGCGCCGACGCAGATTTGACCCAGGCGCCGACTTTTGACTAACCCACCCTCGGCAGCTGCTATCCCTAGCCCACCAACGGGTTCACGGTCATCGCGCTGGGTCATAGGAAGTCGGCAGAGGAAGTCAATTCGACGTCGACGTCAACACGCCAGCATCCCACTTGAAAAAACGTATAAATTTTTTAGCCCTACAAGCAACAAATCTGCTGCCCAGCTACTGAGCCCAGCCCTCATGCGTAAACGTGCGCTGTAGGGCTTTTTTGATGCCCGCACGCATTGTCCAATTAGGTCCTGCGTTTGCTCTGCAACTCACCCACATTTCCAATCGTGAGATGGTTGATGTCTAGGGTGGCTAATGAAAAAAGCCGCTGTGGTTAAACAGCGGCCTTAAAAATTAATTTTTGAATTTTTTATAAGTCAGAACATCACATCAACCGTCGCATGTTGCTGACTTACCGCTGGTTGTACAAGAACGCAGTAACAGTCGGTCTTTGTCGTAGACTTTGATGGTCCAGTTCAGAGTTGAACCTATTCTGTCGATCACCAGAAAACTGAATTCGCTCATGACTGCGGTTTCCTTTTTTCCAGCGCCACTCAATTGGCTTGAGCTAAAGTTGACTGGAAGATACTGTGCAAAATTTCCATACCACTTTGTTGCCGAAACAGTCAGGCCGTTAAAGACTTGATCAAACCAAGGCCATGCACCAGATGTGATGTTGTTAGACCAGCCTCTAGCAGCCAATGCAGTACCAGTATTGGCCTCAATAAGCCCTTCTAAATTGTCACCCGTTGTACCCATCAATATATTCATGGGCAGGCCTGAGGCGGTTGGATGACTGATCATTTGAAAACCGTGTATGTGACCTGCATGCGTCATTTGTGTATTCGTTGGCAGCAATCCATTTCCAAAAGCCATGCTTTCAGTCCCGGTGGCAATTGCTTTTTGCAATTGCCATGTATCTGCTCCTGCTGAAGTGGCGCTAGCGTTAGTCGCAACTGCAGCCCCGCCTGAATAGGCGAAAAACGGCTTGTGAGAGACAATCCAAGAAATTTTGGATGCATCGCTGGAGTCGGGTAAAGCACTGACTTGTGTGAGTTGTCTTGCAACACGGATGTGGTCTAAAAAGGTCGCGCCTTTACTGCTGGAAAGTCCAGCAGAGCTGTTCATCATAGACACATCTAGCAGCACCAATTGAAGATCTCCAACGGTCATGGCTACAGGGTCAATGTATTGGCTGCAATATTTTTTCCCAGATGCATTATTGCTGTAGCTGCTGCTTGCAACGTAAGACGAGTCATACTCTGGCTCACCAGCTGGAAAGCTGCGCGGATCCAAAAATCGGAACCAACCTTGCCCAGCACGATCGCACAATTCATGATTGCCTCGCGTTATCGCCCATGGCGCCACAGCTAGCAACGGGCCAGATGACTTGAAAAAGTCCTCTTCCCAAGCTCTCCAGCCGTATGTGATGGAATCATCAATTTTTGCAGCTACAAATTTAGGAAGAATTACCGTGTCATTATTGACTTCAGATCCGCCATTTGCGGCATTAGCTGCGCCCCCCCAACGTTTCTGGGTACCCGCTGGAAAGCCCTCTCTGTAGTGGATGTCTCCATTGTGAATAACCAAATCGGGGTTAAAACTTGCTGCCACCTTGGCAATTTTGGCCCAAGGCCATGCTGTTTCATCCGTACAGTCTTGGAGCGGGTCACCACCTGTAGAGGTTCCGTCGCTTGCTTGCACAAAGGCAGTAGGTCCTTTTAAACGACAGCCAGTGTCACCGACCACCACCACACGGTTTACTTTGGCGGGCATCAATTTAAGGGGAGTTCCGTTGATTGACGCGCTTTTCGCTGTGGAGGCGATAGATGCTTCACATGTCAACACATTGAAATCTACACTGGCTGCTGAACCATATGTGGCACCGTTAGAACCTTTTGCGTTTGCGACAGCAGCACGCTGAGTCATGGTACTCAGAATGCCATCAATGGCAATTTTTGGACATGCCGCATTGCCACTGCTGTCGGGGACGACAATAGCGCGGGCAACTAAACCACCCGCTGCGTAAAGTTTCGAATCCGTGCTTTGCAAGGATGTCGTAGCAGTAATGCTGGGGTCGGAATATTTGGTTGATGAATAGTTGGCTTTGGTACTGATGGTCGCAAGCGTAACCGCATTTGAACCGCTGCTTGCGCCTGTGATTTCAAGCTTACTAAAGGGTGTGTCGGTAGCACCTATTTGTGTCCATGCGTATTGAACGGTTCCTTGTTGACTGGTTGGAGTCGTCAACACAGATTTCATAGCGTCTTTCAGCGTAACTGATGAGCTTTTGGCAGCCACCACACTTTGAACCACAGCCAGCATTTTGTCCGAATATGCTTGTAACAGACCTTTGTTGATGAGGTTCGATTCGCTGTTGAAATTTGCCAGAAGCTTGGTGGAATCAACACCCACAGCAGCAGCGACTTTTTTCAACGCTGCATCTTTAGTAGAGCCATTGTCAATTTCTGAAGATACTTGGGTGCTGATAGAACTCAAAACCGCAGATGTAGCTATCAAAGAAGAGTGAATTCTGAAAGTTGCTTTGGTCGCTGCGCTCATGTTTGTCGTCGCAGCTGTATCGGGTTCGTACTTCACAGTTCCGGAACCTATTTCGGCTATTAGATCACCATAACCATACGAGGTAGGTATTGAAAACTTGCCGACGTCATTGGTGGTAACGGTGACTCTTTCATCGCTACAACTGCCATCACCAGTGGTGTCAAAACAAACTGTGGCATTGCGATAAATAGAACCCACAACTAATCCCTCAGTTTCGAGGGGCTTACCACTACCTCCGCAAGCTTGCAAAACAAAGATAGGCATTCCAATTAGCAAAAATTTTACATTCATAGGATTTTCGTCAATTAATAGAGAAATTTAATGTATCTTCAAAATGTTTAAGTTTTATGACACCTCGTTTTCGCAGATCACTCCCAAGGCCGTGGCCTGCGCTTGCTCTGCAGCTCGCCCACGTTCATTTCACCCTGCAGCGGAGCAGCGTAGAAACGATCAATCATTTCCGGACTGGTTCGTGCGTTCCTCGCCAGC
>RFWA01000270.1 GCA_009922295.1 Betaproteobacteria bacterium | reverse complement strand
ACACCGCCAGCCTTGAGGGCGCGAACAAACGCATAGGGCGTGGCATAGCGACCACCCCCGAGTTGCAGCGACACGCCCAGCACCGCGCGCAAATTGGCCAGCACCGTGTCGCGCTGACTCGGTGGTGCGGCCACTGCGAAACGGGCCAACACGTCGCCGTCGTTATAAATGGCTTGCAAAGCGTCGTGGGGCGGCAGGGTGTCCAGCCACCCTTTCCAACGAATCAAATCAGCCGCTAACCCCCGCCCATCATGGGTTTTCAGCTGCAATTTTTGTAGCAGTTCAAACCAAGGCAGGGGCTCATCACGACGCGCCAAAGCCAGCGAAACCAAGGCTGAATCGTCCAAATTGAACAAGGGTGACTTCAAAGCACGGGCCAGTGACAGATCGTGCTGCGGTGACACCAGCACATCAAGCAGCGCCACCACGTCTTGCACCTCACAGCACTCGATCAAATCGCACTTGTCGCCCACATGGGCGGCAATCTGCAAATGTCGCAGCTCGTCCTGCAAGGGCAATAAACCAGCCCGTTTGCGCGACAACACCATGACATTGGCGGCGCCCAGGTCCTTGCCTTGGGCCTGCCAGTCGCTCAGCTGCTGTGCAATCCAGGCAGCGGCCTGTCGCGCCTCTTGGGCGCGCAGGCTGTCTTCCGGTAACTCACGGGGCGTTCGCAAGCTATCACGCCAGCCTGTGATCTCGGCTGGCATACCGTCGTCGGTCGGGTTCGGCGGTGGCGCTAGGCGTGGGGTTTGTGGCAGCTTGCATACCAAACCCACTTGCGCCGAATCCGTGGTGTGCGGTCTAAAACCCGGGTAGTTGTCGCTTTGAGCGGCCTGCCCCATCACCTGATTGACGCTGTCGACCACAGAACGGGCATTGCGCCGCGTGTGGTCACAGCTCAGCAAATCGCCCCCCAAACCGTCCCTCACAAAGGCCTGCGCCGCTTGGAAGACCTGTGGCTCCGCCCGACGGAAACGGTAGATGCTCTGCTTCGGGTCGCCCACCAAAAAAACGCTCGGCCGCTGTCCTGCGGCACCGGCATAGGCGCTGAGCCAACTGCGCAGCGCTTGCCACTGCAAGGGGTTGGTGTCTTGGAACTCATCAATCAGCAAGTGTTTGATGCGGGCATCAAGCCGTTCCTGCACCCAGCCCGACAGCACCGGATCCCCCAGCATGACCAGTGCCGCGCGCTCGACATCGTTCATGTCCACCCAACCGCGTTCCCGCTTGAGGCTCGAAAAATCACCAATCAGCCGCCGCGTCAGGCGGGTCATGCGCTGCTGGTAAAGCCAGGCCGCATGTTGCTGGCGCGCCTTGACCCAGCGCAACACCAGGGCTTGGGCGTCCCGAACCTGCTCGATACCCAGCAGTTTGTCGCTGAACTTGCGTGCCTCGCCTTTATCGGTCAGCAGTGCCGCGATGATCCCATCGACATTGTTAGCGGCCAGCGCGGCCTCCAGTGCAATGCCCTTCTCCGAAAAGGTCCTGGCCGTCGCACGGCCCAGGGCCGAAGCAGCTTGTTGGACCGTCTGCCGCTCCGGCAGGCGCTGGCGCAGCAAGTCTTCAGGCTCAGCCAAGCCAGCGTAGTCCGGGTACTGGGCGGTGAAATGACGCACCGAACTCAACGCCACGCCGTGTGCATCAGCCAGGCCAAACTCAGTCCGCTTATCCAGCGCAGCCTGTAAGGCCTTTTCGGTCTGGAAGCGGCCATGCGCAAAGACAACCGCATCAAAATCAGCCTTCAGTTCTGCCGCTTCCGTACCCTCAGCGGCCAGGGCTGCGTAAAACCGCCGCCACACCAGCGCCTTGGCCGGCCCATCATCCTCCAAAAGCTCATACTGGGTGGGCAAACCCATCTGCTGCAGCACGGCCAGCGGAGCACTGCGCAGCAGGGCGGCAAACCAGCTGTGAAAGGTTCGCACCTGCACCTGCCGGCCGCTGGCAAGCACCTGTTGATATAAATTTGATAGCTGCTTAGCCAAGCTGGACAAGGCCTCAGAGCCATTTTGGCCCCCAATCCCACGGGTTTGCAGCGCTTCGACAAGCTCCGCGGGACTGGCCGCTGAAAACTCGGCCAACCAAGTTTGCAGGCGCTCGCGCATCTCTCCGGCAGCACGCTTGGTAAAGGTGATTGCCAGTATTTCGTGGGGCTGCACGTGCAGGTAACCGCCGTCTGGGTCCATCCCTTCGAGCATGGCACGCACAATGCGCGACACCAGCATCCAGGTTTTGCCAGCGCCAGCGCAGGCCTCTACCGCAACGCTGCGCCTGGGGTCGCAGGCCACAGCGTAGAAAGCGGTGGCGCTGACCGGACGCCCGTTGTGCTCGTAAGCGGCTTGCAACTCATTCATGCAGAACATCCTGCAACAGGCCGTCGTGCCAAAAATCCTTGCGACACAGACCGCGCGCCGCGCAGAAGTCGCAGCTCTGCCCGGCCCCAAGCGCCGGCAGAGCGTCGCCCTCTGCCATACGCGCTACATCCGATGCGATCCCCGCCAAAAGTTGTGCGCGCAATGCCTCAATGCCAGGCTGCTCGAAACTCCGAGTACCCTCTTTTTCAGCCACATTGACATAGGCCGCAGTCACCTTCTCTTCACCCAACAAGGCCGCATAAAAAGCCAGCTGGGTGTCCTCCGACGGCGTCTTGATTCGCTGAACCGTGGTCTGACGACCCTCGGTTTTGTAGTCCAGCACGAGGGCGCTGCCGTCAGCCAGCCGGTCCACGCGATCAATCTGGCCAACCAAGGTCAACTGACCCAACTGCTGCTCACGCCAGACCTCCGCCGCACTGAAGCATGCGCCGGCAGACTCGTGCTCTGCCAACCAGGCCAGGTAGCCGGCCCGAATACGCGGCCAGGCTGCGGCAAAGGGCATAAATTCAGCAGGCGACAGCCCCAAATCCAGGGTGCTTTTTTCTGCTGCCAATTGCATCAGGGCAAGTCGTGCCGACATTTCAGCGGTCGGCGCAGCGGCCAAGGCCTCATGAAAGTGCCCAAGCACTGCATGCAGCCAATTGCCAAAATCACGTTTATCCAGCCCAGCGTCGAGTTCATCGGCTTCCTGCAGCCGCAACTGGCGCAGGGCAAAAAACCGGTACGGGCAGCGCCGAAGGTCTTCATAGGCCGAGCTGGACAACCGGGACATTGATAGGCTCTGAGCGCTCGGCTGCGGCCGCAGGCTAGGCTGTGGCATGACCCGGCGCAGCGCTCGCGGGTCGGTGGCCAGTACCGGTGACCGATCCAACTGCAGCTTTTGCACCAAGCCACTGGGCAGCAAGCTCTCCCCACCTTCACTGGTTCGCCAAAGGATATCAATGTGCGGGAACTTCAGGGCGTAGTGCCAAGCATCCCTGAGCGCCAGCGCCAACCTCTCTCGGGACGGCAGCCCCACTAGCAGCCGTTGCGCCGGTGTCCACGGCCCTGGTGGCTCGGGCGATACCGGCAGGCGCACTTCATCACAGCCCGGAAATACCACGGCCGAAAAAGGCCGCCCCAACAACTGAGTGAGCGGCAAAATGTGCACTTGGGCCTGGGCCGGGTGAGGCGGCGAAAAGCTCACACTCTCCAGCGTTTGGCTAACCCAGCCGACGAAAGCCGACAAGCCCATTCGAGACGCCTCATCGTCAAATTCGTGTTCCGCCCCCTGGTGCAGCCTCAAGATATCCAGCACCTTCTGTCCCGCCGCGTCTTCCAGCAACTGGGGCCACTGGCCGCTGTCCTGCAAGGCCGAGCGCAGAGCGGCCAGCCATCGCGACAGTGGCCGCGCCGATTGAAGGCTGTCGCGCACGGACTTAATTTGCAGACCCAATGGTTGGTCTGGCGCCGGCGCTTGCCAGTCACGCACACCTTCACGCCGCAGCCGGGCCTCAAGCACCGATACCTGCGCGGCATCGAACGCCGGGGCGTGTTTGAGCCAATCCAGTACCTGGTCAGCGCTGGCGTCCCAGAGGCAACTGCGCAGCAGCGCCATTAGCGAGGCAGCTGCGCGCGTCGTCGATAGTGTCCAGCCAGTCTCGTCGCGGACGGCCACACCGCGCTCGGCCAACATGGCCCTTACCCGGCGCGTCAACACACGGTCCTG